>JBEKZR010000057.1:0-13891 GCA_049509715.1 Occallatibacter sp.
CTATTCCCAGCCGCGCGCTTTATAAGGCGCAAGAACGCGTGGTCCTGGCCTCCGACGTCACGCAGCAGGAACTGACGGAAGTTATGGACCGAAGCCGCTTCGATCGCTATGTCGAGCGAGAGATACGGCGGCGGCTGGTCGCTGAATATCTAAAAGCAACCGTGGCGGTCGAGATTCCCTTTCCCATCCGCGCCTGCCGGGACCGGAAGGACGACAAGTTTCTGGAGGTGGCGGTGCATGGGCGGGCGGATTTGATTGTGACGGGCGACCGGGACCTGCTGGAGTTGCATCCATTTCGAGGGATTGCGATTCTCACGCCGGAGGCGTACCTGGAGCTGGAATAGGTCTGGATGGCGACCAGTTATTCTGAAGAAACCATGACTCTCCCAATCAAACCAGGGATCTCCGGCGACGAGTCCTCGCCGCCGGAGTGGAAGCCTGTACGCCGTGTGGCCGTTTACTGCGGATCGGCCCATGGGAACGATCCCGCTTTTCTTGGCGCGGCCGTGGCGCTGGGCGAGGCGATTGCCGCGGCCGGGCTGGGGCTGGTGTATGGCGGGGCCAGCGTGGGGCTGATGGGCGCGGTGGCGGATGCGGCCCTCAAGGGTGGCGCGGAGGTAATCGGCGTGCTCCCGGATGTTCTGGCGGGAAAGGAAATTGCGCACGACGGGTTGAGTTCGCTTGAACTGGTTTCCACCATGCACGAGCGCAAGGCCCGCATGGCCGAGCTGGCCGATGCGTTTCTGGCGCTGCCGGGCGGCTACGGAACCCTGGAGGAGTTGCTGGAGGCGGTCACCTGGGCGCAGTTGCGCCTGCACGCCAAACCTTGCATCCTGATCAATACGGCCGGGTACTGGGATGGGCTGCTCAAGTTTTTGGATACGGCGGTCGCGGCGGGCTTCGTGAAGCAGAAAAACCGGGCGCTGCTGCGAGTGGCTGGGAGCGCGAAAGAAGCGGTGGGGATGGTGATCGCGGGCTGACCGGCGATGCAGGTTTACTCCATTGTCAGGTTATCGAGAAAGAAATCGAAGTCTTTCATCGCTGGGCCTTCAATCGAGGCTGCCGTGTCCAGCATGACGAGATAGTAGAGCTTGCCTGGAATGCGCTGCTGGATTTGGCTGGGGCGGTAATACTTTACGCCTTCGCCGCCTTCTGACTTGGGAATCTCCAGAGGAGCCTCAAAGATCAGCCCCGGAGACTCTGGCTGATCCCGCTCGAAGACCACAATGCGACCATGCCCATCCCCGTCCTGCTTATACATTCCCGGTTGTACGCCTTTCATTGCGATGCAAGCAGTGGAGGGGCAGCGGGCTGGCGTGAAGGATTCGAAGGTGCCTTTCTTTGTAAATCTCTTGGAAAAATCTTGCAGCGTTTCATTTTCCTCAGGTTGCTTGACGAGTAGTAGAACGCTGGGGTAAAGATCGCGGGTCGTGGCCTTGTATGGGCCTGTGCTGAAGTTGGCAATGCAACCACCTTTGGCCATTCCAATTTGATTGACTTCCCAGTTACCGTGCGCGCGAAAGCGCACGCCACAGGTTGTACTGGTGAATTCTATGTTTTCGCCAGCGTTTACCCCCTTCCACACCTCCTTGGGTTCGTACTCCTTCTTCGGGTCGAATGGATCGAAACGTTTGCGAGCGCCATTAGCGAGAAAGTTGCGCATCTCCGAATTGGGCGCATGTAATTGAGCCAAGTGATCAGCGGCGCGCAGGATGTGGGCTGGCATGCTTGTAACTGAGGCGCACTCCATGTAGTCGTCCCAGAACGCGACTGGCAATTGGTCCCAGGCGTGGCTGTCTTCGATGGATAGAAACTCATCGGCGCCGGCTTTGGGCTGGGTGGTCTGGCACATCAAAGTGGCGTGAAACCATGATGCACGCACGTCAGAGGGCAACAGATCATGGGCATGAACCAGCAC
The DNA here is from genome assembly GCA_049509715.1 of Occallatibacter sp. Classification (GTDB taxonomy): domain Bacteria; phylum Acidobacteriota; class Terriglobia; order Terriglobales; family Acidobacteriaceae; genus Telmatobacter. Next base: position 1,919 of record JBEKZR010000057.1, read on the forward strand.
GCTGATTGCTGTGTCATAGCTGCCGGGCACGTCCAGGTTGTAGGCGTATCGCGCTACCAGGCCTGTCAGCAGAAGCAATTCAGTGTTGTCGGGATGATTTTTCAGCGCGAGAGTGAGAAATCCGAGGTCCTTGCCGAGGCGCGTGGCCACGTCCTCTTTGGCAATCGAGAATTGCCAGTTGCTATTCCAGGAATGGCTGTACGGCTCAAGCTGCTTGGCGTCGTCGAGCGCAGCCAGAACGGCCGTCTCCTGCGGAAGCCGGTCCGCATGAATGGCAGCTATATCGGCGAAAGCATGCGGCGTGTGAAGAAATAGAAGAAATGCGAATAGCAAGACGGCGTTCCTGGGCACTTGAAGCCTCACGATCCGAAACTTGAGAACCAGTGTAGCCAACTTCGCCGCGGTTCGTCGTGTGGCTGATGAAAGAATCGTGGGCCAGTTGGTTGTCCCGGTCGCTTCCGCGGCGGACCAAAAGCGGGCCCTGGAGAACCCAGACCCGGTGCGCGGCGAAGCTGGACCGGCGGAAGAAACGACACCGGAAAAACCACTTGACATCAATAGTACGCTGCGTAATAATACGATTCGTACTATGAAAAACGACTCCCTCCTCGGCTTCGAGCTCCTGGGCCTGATTCACCAGCAGCCCATGTCAGGCTACGACCTGCGCAAGATTTTCGCGTCCACGGCGTGGGGCACCTTCAGCGACAGCCCTGGCGCGATCTATCCAGCACTGCGCAGGCTGGAGACGTGCGGGCTGGTTCGCGGGACGGTCGAGGAGTCGTCGAGCCTGCGCAAGCGGAGGGTCTTCAAGATCACGCCCAAGGGCCTGGCGATCTTCAAAGCGTGGCTGAAGAAGCCCGTCACGCAGGACGACGTAATCCGCCGCACCGCGGACCTGATGGTGCGCTTCGCCTTCATGGACGAGGTGGTGGGCGAGGAGCGGACGGCGCATTTCCTGGGCGAGTTTGCCGGGCAGATGGCCGGCTATATCCCCAGTCTGCGGCAATACCTCGAATCTCACGCGGGCGAGATGACGCTCTCCAGCCGGCTGGCCATGGAGTGGGGTATTGAGGAGTACGAATCGCGGCTCCGGTGGGCCAGAACATCAATAGCGCTTTACGAACAAAGAAGGAGGAACTTGAAATGAGTTTCAATTGGCGAATTGGACTTTATTGTCTGCTGGGCGGGCTGTGCTTCACGGTCTCCGCTCTGGGCGCGGGCCACTTCTGGTTGTGGTGGTTGAGCGGCGTATTGACGGTGGCGGCGCTTGTGCCGGTGGCGCGGTTTGGCCCGCGGCATCCCCTGGCGCTTATGGGTGCCATCTACTTGACGCTGGTGGTGGTGGGGCTGGTGTGCACGCTCTCTGAGGCGGTGCTGTTTTATCCCGCCATGAAGGCGGAAGCGCTGCGCGACCTGATGGGCGGCGCGACGATGTATCTCATTACGGCTGCCGTGCTGGTGGCTCTGGCGAAAGTGCTGAAGCTGACTGAACCAGCCGAGCAAGCCGTCCCGCATCGCCCCTGGGCGATGGTTATTCCGCTGGTCCTGCTGGCCGGGCTGTCGTACGTTCTCTACTACCAGGTCTTTGGAATGATCGCCTTTGAGTTTTTCACCAAGCAGTACTACCCCCACGCCGTGGAACAGGTGGGAGCGCTGGGCGTGTTCTTTTATTTCTACCAGTGGGCGCGGGGCACGCTGATGGTGCTGGCCGTGCTTCCCATCATCTATACGTTGCGGCTGCGGCGCTGGCATGCCGCGCTGGCCGTGGGCGCGATCGTGTGGATCGTGGGCGGAGCCGCTGCCCTGCTGGTTCCGAATCCCATGATGATTGCGACGCAGCGTTATGCCCACATCGTTGAAATCATGACGCAGAACGTCTCGCTGGGCATTACAGCTGTGCTGCTGCTGCGGCCCAGAACGGCAACGGTGTCGGAATCGATACAGTCCGCGCCGGCGGCATAGAAAGTCTCGCGTTTGTCAGTTGGTTGCGGGGGCGGGGCTGGCAGCAGGCGTGGCAGCGGGGGCGCTGGCCGTGCTTTCGCTGGAGGTAGAAGGCGTTTTGGTCTCTGCCGCGGCGGTCCCAGTGGCGGATTCGGAACCAGATTCGGATGCGGGCGCACTGCTCTTGGCCGCGTAGTCGTTCACATACCAGCCTGTGCCCTTGAAGTGCAGGCCGGGAGCGGTGAGCGGGCGCTCCAGCACGCCGTGGCATTTGGGGCATTCAAGCTCGAGCTCGGCCGAGAAGTTCTGGATTTTTTCAAAACTGTAACCGCACTGCGTGCAGCGATACGCGTACAACGGCAAGCTTTCACCCCTCCCAGGAAGAAATGACCCGCTTTGCCCATTGTATCGGCAAGGCGGCAAACGGAGCGGGTCTCAATTCTTCGCTCCTTTTTTTGGAGCGGGTTTGTTGGGCGCAGTGGCTTGAACGCGGCTTGTGAAGGCTCCGTCGGAGAGGCGGGTGGTGAGCTGGTCGCCGGAGGCGAGCTGGGCGATGGAGCGGATTACGGCGCCGTCGGCGGCAAAGACCAGGGCGTAGCCGCGGTCGAGGACGGCGAGAGGCGAGAGCGAGTGGAGGCGCGCGTCGAGGGAGCTGAGAGTGGATGCGGAGGCGTGTAGAAGGCGTTCCAGAGAGCGGTCGAGGCGGGCGCGGCAGACGGCTAGCCGTTCGCGGGCCTGGGCAAGACCCTGACGGGGATCGTGGCGGAGGACGGCGGCGGTGAAATCGGCGACGCGGCGATGCTGCTGGCGGAGCTGGGCGGTGAGGGCGGATTCAAGGCGAAAGGAGAGGTCGTCGAGGCGCTGGGCCCAGCGGTGCAGAAGCGTGGAGATGCGCGACTCGGCGCGCTCCGCCACAGCGGAGCGGGTGAGGCGCTGGCGGGCTTGCAGGAGCTGGAAGCGGGCGGCGCGCTCCAGGCGGTGGGAGTGCGTGGCCAGGTGCTCGGCGATCTTGTGCGTGGCTTCGGTGATGAGTTCGGCGGCGGCGGAAGGGGTGGGAGCGCGCAGGTCGGCGGCAAAGTCGGCGATGGTGAAGTCGGTTTCGTGGCCGATGGCGGAGACGACGGGCAGGCGCGAGGCGGCGATGGCGCGAGCCACGCGCTCGCTGTTGAAGGCGGCCAGGTCTTCCAGCGATCCGCCGCCGCGGGCCAGGACGATCACGTCCACGAGGCCCGAATCGTTCAGCTGGGCGAGGGCGGATTCGATTTCGGAGGGGGCCGAGTCGCCCTGCACGGAGACGGGGAAGAGCAGCACGCTGAGGCCGGAGTGGCGGCGGGCGACGATGTTCAAGAAGTCGCGGATGACGGCGCCGGTGGGCGAGGTGACGATGCCGACGGTGCGCGGGAAGGCCGGCAGCGGGCGCTTGCGCGCCGCCTCGAAGAGGCCTTCGGCTTTGAGCTTTTCTTTGAGCTGTTCGAAGGCGAGTTGCAGCGAACCGGCGCCCACGGGCTCCATGGTTTCGGCGACGAGTTGCATCTGGCCGCGCTGCTCATAGACGCTGACGCGGCCGCGGACCAGGACGTGGAGGCCGTCCTCGGGGCGGAAGCGGAGCAGCATGGCCTGGCGGCGGAAGAGGACGATGGGGAGCTGGGCGTCGGCGTCCTTGAGGGTGAAGTACACGTGGCCGGAAGGCGCGGGACGGTAGTTGGAGATTTCGCCTTCGACCCAGACGTCGCCATACTGCTGCTCGACGAGTTCGCGGACCTGGGCGACCAGTTCTCTGACGGGCCAGATGCGGCGGGCGGGCCTAGGCTCCTCAAAGCTGAGACCGAGTTGGGGCGCGAGTGGGTCGGGCGAGGGCATTGCTTACAAAGTGTAATTGGCGGGGGCGGGCGAGCGCTTTCGTATCCGGCCCGCGCGGGATGGAAAGCGAAAGGAGATAGATTTCGGCCGCATAGGACCAATAACGGCGCGACACGCCCAATTGCAAAGAACTTCAATTCGCTCTAAAGTGTAGTGATTGAATTTTGCGGATCGGCCGATAAGTCCGTTGGGTCTCCGCGAAACGGGTTTCAAACAGGAACGTGCTGTGATCGGATGGACAAGACAAGTCCGGGCCATGATTTTGCGCATAGCGGCAGATGGCGGGGTTTTGCTTTGGCCGCGAGTTGGGGACGGCTCAGCGGGGGTTGAGGCTGGCCAGGGGCCGGTTCGACGGCGACGGCCGTCACGGCAGGAGCTTGGGGCAGGCTTTCGGGTTGCGCTGGTGGCGGCGCTGCTCGTTACTGCCGCCGGTGGGCTGCAGGCGCTCAATCCGCACAAACAGATCAGCCAGTATGGGCATTTGAGCTGGACCGGGGAGCGCGGGCTGCCGGGTGAGGCGGTTTACCAGATCCTGCAGACAAGAGACGGGTACTTGTGGATCAGGACCGGATCGGCACTGGCGCACTTCGACGGGGTGCGCTTCGTTTCAGTGGACGCCGAGATCGGACCGGAGCCGGCGAAGGCCATTTGCCTGGGCGCCGATGGGGACCTGCTCATTCGGACCGCAACTAGAACGCTCATCTACAAGGACAGGAAGTTTTCGGATTACCTGCCTCCAGCCAGTTGGTCTGTCGGACCCGTGCGGGCGATCTTCGAAAGCCGGGAGCACGTGGTCTTCGTGGGCGGGGATGATCGTGTTTACAGGATTGAAAAAGACGGCAAACCCACCATACTGCGCGACCATACGGGATGGATCAAAGCCTTCTTGGAAGACCATACAGGCAAGATCTGGATTGCGGGATCGCCCAGTATCTACCTCTATCAGAACGACACCCTGACCGAGGCGCTCGACAGGACTGCCAGTCCCAACACGGCCTCCGCGCTCAGCGAGGATCGCCAGCACCGGATCTGGGTAACCACAACCAACGGTCTCTACCAGCTTCATGCGGAGGGGCCCAGGCTGGAGCCGGTGCATCGAAACGGCGTGATCATATTGACGGCATTCCTCGAAGATGCGCAGGGGAATCTCTGGGCGGGCACGGAAAGATTGGGATTAATCCACTTCGGGGAGAACGGCTTCTCGGCGCTCGGGGCGGCGGCGGGCTTGACCGACAACGACGTTCTGTCGCTGTTCGAGGACCGCGAAGGCAGCATCTGGATCGGTACAATCAGCGGGCTGGACCAGTTGCGGGATGGGAAAGTGACCTCCTTCACGGCCCGGGAGGGATTGGCCTCCAATCTGGTGAAGTCGGTCCTTATCCAGCGCGACGGAACGGTGGATGTATTCAGCGACGGCGGCGGGTTGGCCCGCATCAAGAATGGGATCGCCACGCCGTTCCAGCACAACGACCGGCTGAAGTCTGTCTACGGTACGGCGATGTATGAGAGCAGGGATGGAAGCCTGTGGCTGGGAACCTATGGCGGCCTGAGCCGGGTTCAGGGAGATAAGGTGACCGTCTATGACCGAGAGGGCCATTTCTCCTCCAACTACATATCCGCGATTTCAGAAGACGGCGAGGGCCTCATCGTCACCAACGCCGAGCCGCAGGCATTCCGGTTCGAGAACGGCAAAGTACTGCCGTATACGGTGCGCGGCAAGAAGACGCTGATCGCCGATTCCGACGTTTACACGTTCACAATCTATCGCGATCCATCGAGTGCGCTGTGGTTCGGCACTGCCAGAGGGCTCTTCAAGGCGCCGGACGATGAACACCCCGAGGGCAGTTGGGAACCGAAGATCGACTTCGATGTCACTTCGATCTTCGACGACGGACATGGGAGCCTTTGGCTGGGTGGCCGCACGCCGGGGCTCACGCAATACCGCATCCGTGACCGGCGGGTGACCCGGTATACCAAGCGCGACGGGCTCTTCGACACCTTCGCGTCGTGCATTCTGAGCGGGGGCGACGGCAATCTCTGGATCAGCGCCGAGGACGGCATTTACTCGGTCAGCCAACAGGATCTTGACGATTTCGCCGAAGGCCGGACGAAATCCGTTTCATCAAGGAAATACGGGCTTGCGGACGGGATGAAGACCGCCGAGGGGAATGCCACCAACCAGCCTGCCGGCGGACGAACTCCCGACGGCAAGCTGTGGTTCACGACCAAGAAGGGAGTTGTGGCTGTCGATCCAGGGCACATGGACCACAACGATTTGATTCCGCCGGTGATGGTCGAGTCGGTCGTGGCCGACGGAGTGGCGCAGCCTTTGAGCGGCGGCCTGCGCATTGCGCCCGGCACCCGTGAGATGGAGATCGATTACACCGCGCTCAGCCTCCGGATTCCGGAGCGGGTCCGGTTCAAATACCAACTGGAGGGGTACGACCGCGATTGGGTGGACGCGGGTTCGCGCCGCGTGGCCTACTACACCAAGCTGCCGCCGGGCGAGTACCGCTTCCGGGTCGTCGCGGCCAACGACGACGGGGTCTGGAACCAGGAAGGGGCTTCGGTGAACCTGGTCTTGAAGCCGCACTTCTACCAGACGCGTTTTTTCGTTTTCCTCTGCGTTTTGCTCACGCTTCTGATCGTCTTCGCCGCAAACAGGCTCAGTACGCGCCTCATTCGCGCTCGCGCCGTGCAACTGAGAAGGCTGGTCGAAGAGAGGACGGCAGAATTGCTGAAGAGCCAGCTTGAGCTTCAGCAACTGGCTCATTTCGATGCGCTGACCGCGTTGCCGAACCGCCGCATGTTCACCGAGGAGTTCGGCATGATGTGCGGAGAAAACAACCGCAGGAGCTTCTCTCTGCTCCTGGTGGACGTGGACAGGTTCAAATCCATCAACGACACGTATGGCCACGACGCAGGCGACGAATTTCTTGTAGGGGCGTCGAAACGTCTGGAGTCCGAGGTCCGGACGACAGATCGAGTGGCGCGGCTGGGAGGAGATGAGTTCGCGATCCTGCTGGCCGGAGACCCTGCCGAGGCCCGGGCACAGAGTATTTGCGAGCGGATTCTGAAGGGCTTTTCCGCTCCGGTCAGCTGCAAGGGCGTAAACGTGCAGGCCACCGTCAGCATTGGGGTTGCTGTGTTTCCCGACCACGGCGAAAACCAGGAGAAGCTCTACAAGTCCGCCGACCTTGCGTTGTATGAGGCCAAGCGCCTGGGACGGAACAGATGGTGCTGGTACCGTCCAGGATTGAGGGATGATGGCCGCTGAGAAAACAAACCGTCTCAGAATTGGGAAAAGATTGCACTCTAACCAATCCGGCCTGTGGCGTCCAGCTCAAGATTTCCGATTTCCGGCAATTGTAATGGACAAATGCAAGGATTGGACATCCGGCCTGCAATGAAGCGCGGGACGCAACCGTCTGCCCACCGGCCGAGGGGCCCGGTGCTTTTGTAGGACTATTAACTGATCGAAAAGCTGGCCATCCAGAATCGGCAGCGGATTCCCGAGCCGGTTGTGCATGCCAGAGGCTTTAGCGGCTCCACAATTGCCGTACACCGAAGCCACTGCCGCTGAGTGGCTTTTCCTTTCCGGCGTCCCCAGTCTGATGGTCGCGTCGACTTGTACGCCATGGTTTCGGGATACACCTTCCCTGGTTCCGCTATGGAGAACCGCTCGACAATCCACCGTCATTCTCCGATTCGCTGCGGTCCGAAGCCGCGCTCTTGACAATCTCCACGCGCGGGCGCATCCTTTCCGTAGTCTACCTATGGAAAGAACAGAGATTCCGCCGGGAACGCTGTACATGCTCATTCTGAGGAGCCTGGACCGGATTGGGCCTATGCACGGCTACGGCATCGCGCAGCATATACAACGGATGTCGGAATCGGTGCTGCAGGTAGAGGAAGGCTCACTCTATCCCGCTCTGCAGCGGATGCTTATCAAGGGGTGGGTGAAGGCGGAATGGGGCCTATCGGAGAACAACCGGCGTGCGCGTTACTACAAGCTCACGCCTGCGGGACAGAAACAGGTGAGGGCGGAGGTTGCCGAATTCACGCGCGTCATGGAGGCCATCGCGCGCGTGATCCAGCCCGCCTGAGAGCGGCGGCGGGAGAAGCGAGACGCAGATGGAAGGTTTGGGTGAACTTTGGCGGCGGTTTCTTTTTCTGCTTCGCGGAGGCCGGTTCAATCGCGAGATGGAAGAGGAGATGCGCTTCCATCTGGAACGCAAGACGGAACAGAACCGCGATGACGGAATGAGCGCAGAGGAGGCGGGGTATGCGGATCGCCGCCGTTTCGGCAATGCCGCTCTGCTCAAAGAGAAGAGCCGTGAAGCGGGGAGCTGGAGCGCGGTCGATCATTTCATACAAGATGTCAAGTTCGCGGTTCGCTCGTTGAGCAGGAACCCGGTCTTCACGATCATTGTGATTCTCACGCTGGCCTTCGGCATCGGAGTCAATACGGCCATCTTCAGCGCGGTCCACGCTCTTCTGCTGAACCCCTATCCCTTCCCGCAGGCCGGCCGCATAGTCTCCGTGGAGGCGCGGCACATCAGCGGCAAGAACAGCAACATCGGGTATCAGGACTTCCTCGACTGGCAGCGGCAGAACGCCGTCTTCGAGTCCATGGCGATTACCCCCTGGACCGGCGAATACACGCTTACGGGCCAGGGCGAGCCGCAGCGTATTGCCGGCGGCGGAACAACGGCGGACTTTCTGCGCGTGCTGGGAATCCAGCCGGCGCTGGGACGGTTTTTCACCGCGGAAGAGGATCAGCCAGGCGCGCCGCGGGTGGCCATTCTCACATACGAATCCTGGAGACAGCGTTTTAATGCGGATCCCGGCGTGCTGGGGCGCGCGATGACCGTCGATGGAACGCAATTGACGATTGTCGGGGTTCTTCCGCCCGGTTTCGTATTCCCCGGCATTGAAGCCTGCGAGTTTTTCGCCCCGTTGCATGGGTCCTCTTCGCTGGGCCGCACGCAGCACCAGTACGGCGTCGTTGCGCGGCTCAAGCCGGGCATCACCATGGCGCAGGCGCAGAGCGACATGAGCACCATCGCCCACCGTCTGGAACTCGAGTACCCCGCTACCAACACCGGTTGGGGCGTCAGGGTGCAGCCGCTCCGCGATGCCCTCGCCGAGGAGGTGCGCACGCCGGTCGAGATCTTCTTCTTCACGGTGGGCTTTGTTCTGTTGCTGGCCTGCGTCAACGTCTCCGGCCTGATGCTGGCGCGCGCTTCGGGACGCGCTAAGGAAATTGCTATTCGCGCTTCGCTAGGAGCGGGACGCGGCCGGATTGTGCGGCAAATTCTGACAGAAACCGTGCTTCTGAGCGTCTCCGGCGGCGCCGCGGGAATTCTGCTCGCGCTGTGGCTCATGGATGTGCTGCGCAAGACCGCTCCGCAGCAGTTGGCGTTGGATGCAGCCCTGCGCCTGAACCCCGCAGTGCTCCTGTTCACGCTACTGGTTTCTCTTTTCACCGGAATCGTTTCCGGATTTGTTCCGGCATGGAGTGCGTCGGGCGGCGAGCCGAGTTCGACTCTGAAGAACGACGGAAACGCGTGGAGCCGGTCTCGCTCCCGCAATCGACTGATGTCGTCGCTTGTCGCCGGCGAGGTGGTGCTTTCCGTGATGCTGCTGGCCGGCGCCGGTCTGCTGGTGAAGAGCTTTATTACCGCGCTACGTGTCGAAACGGGTCTTCGCGTGGATCATCTCCTGACGTTTCGACTGGCTCTGCCGCAGGCTAAATACTCCTCAGCGCCGCAGGCGGCGATGTTTTATCGCAATCTTGTGGATCGCCTCAACAGCTCACCCGGAGTTGAGGCAGCGGCCGGTGTCAGCACCCTGCCCATGACCGGGGGAATGCAAGGCGGCGCGTTCGAGGTGCAGGGCCGGCCCAAAGCCGCGGACTGGGTCGACACAAGCGTGCAATACAGCAGGTCGACGCCGGGATATTTTCGCACCATGGGAATTCCAATTCTTCGCGGCCGCGACTTTGACGAGCGGGATACCGAGGCTTCGCTGCCGGTGGGCATTGTGAACGACACGCTGGCGCGGCAGTTTTTCGCCGGCCAGGACCCCATCGGGCAGCGCTACAAGGACGCCTACGACGGCAAGTGGCGAACGATTGTGGGAGTGGTCGGATCTGTCAAAAGCCAGCAACCCATGAATCCGCCCGTGCCGGGGCTCTTTTGCCCTCACGCGCAGTCGCCTTCGAACTGGATGTGGATTACGCTGCGTGCGCGGGGCGATGAAGCGGAACTCACCGGCATGGCGCGCGCGGCGGTTCACGGCCTCGATCCGGACTTGCCTTTGCTGAAGATTCGCACCATGCGGGAGGTGGTCTCCGACTCGCTCTCCGGGACCAGATTGTTGATGCAATTCCTGGCAGGTTTCGCTCTCTTTGCCCTCTTGCTCGATGCCATCGGCATTTATGGAATCGTCGACTACTCCGTCCGCCAGCGCACGCATGAGATGGGCATTCGCGTTGCGCTGGGAGCATCGTATGGGAGCGTGCTCAGACTGGTATTGCAAAAAGGTACGCTGCCCGCGGCTGCGGGCGTGCTCCTCGGCTTGCCGGCGGCCCTGGCGGCATCGGGTCTTCTGCGCGCAATGCTATATGGAATAGGCCCGCGCGACCTTACAGTCTTCCTGGGCGTGCCCGTGGTCTTGCTCCTTGTTGCGCTGGGAGCCAGCATCCTGCCTGCCCGGAGAGCGGCGAGGGTGGACCCGGTTATTGCTCTTCGCTGCGAATAGAAATGTGGACCATTTCGATAAGACCGGCGAACAGTTCGTTTCGTCATCTAACCATGCGGCGACTACAGCCAAACCACGATTGGCGTGGCCAAGGCCGCGACTCCAAAGTCCGGATGTGAACCGTGATTCACGGGCTTACTTGCGGCTATCGACGATGGCGCGCAACTGGGCGGCGATCTGGGTGAGCCGCGCGGCTGCGGCGGGGCCGGGCTCGGGTTCGACGGAGCAGAGGTTCTCAGCTTCGCGGGCCAGGATGGTGCCTTCGGCGAGGCCAAAGGTTCCGAGCACGCCGGCCAGCTTGTGGGCGGCGGCGTGGGCAGCCTCATGCTGTTCGATGGAAAGTTGGTGGGCGGCGAGGGCCGCGCTGGCGGATTCCAGGATGGCGACCCGCTCTTCTATTTCCGGCAGGAACTGGACCCACAGGCGATTGAGGGCTGCGGTGAGAGCGGGCTGTCCGGCGGGGTCTGTCATGGGTTTCCGGGATTCGGTTCCGGGCATTATAGCGGAATCAGAGTCGATGTATCTCGAAAGCAAGCTCGTCGAGTGGCCCGCCGCGGCGAGCCACTGGGAAGACTCTTTGCAAGGGCACGCGTACTCCAGTCCCGCTCTATTCCCACCCCAGCGCGCCGGCGATCTGCTCGGAGAGCGTCAGCGGGTCAAAGGGCTTGAAGAGCACGGCCTCGACGCCGAGGTCGGCGAAACGCTTCTGATCGGTGCTTTGCACCTTGGCGGTGAGCAGCAGGACGGGGATGTGGGCGGTGGCGGGATTGCTGCGCAGTTCGCGGAAGGTTGTGGGGCCGTCCATGCCGGGCATCATGACGTCGAGGAGAATGGCGTCGGGCTGGTGCTCAATGGCGCGAGCCAGGCCCTGGGCGCCGGAGTTGGCCATCACGACCTCCCAGCCGGCCACGCTCTCAAGGCTGAGCTCGACAACCTCGCGGATGTCTGCCTCGTCGTCGATGATCAGGATGCGGCGGGACATGACTGTAAACCTCGGTTCAGCGCCGGCGAATCAGCCCAATCAGGGATTGGGGACAGTCGCTTGCGTGGGTGAAGCTTCTTCCATCAGACGCGAACTGCGCAACATCGTTAACACCAGGGCCTCGAGCTGTTGGGGATGAACGCGGGCTTTGGTAAGAAAGTGGGTGGGCCCGAGGGTAAGCTGGCGGCGTTCGTCCGGGGAGAACTCGCGGCCGGAATAGACCACCAGGGGCAGACGGGCGAGGTTTTCGTGTTGGCGGAGCCAGTCGACCAGGTTGAAGCCGTCGCCGTCGGGGAGGCCGATGTCCAGCACGAGGAGTTGGGGCCTGAAGGCAAGACATGCGTCCAGCGCGGCCTGGAGGGAGTGGGCCAACTGGACCTCGATCGTGTCGCGGGGAAAAAGATCGCTGATGACGCGGGCCAGGT
>JBEKZR010000058.1:0-13866 GCA_049509715.1 Occallatibacter sp.
CGGAAGCTCGAGTCAATCATCGGGATGACCTCTTTGATCATCACGTCCTCGAAGGCGCCGATATCTCCGGAGCGCCCCGAAGCGGGCGGCCCGAACGGCCCGGCGGGCCTGGAGGCGTAGCCGTTGTCCATCACGATCATCATGGGCACGGCCTTCTTCTCCGCGATCAGATTATCCAGAATCAGGTTGGCGTGGCCCTGGAAGATCCATCCGGTCTCATCCTCGCCCATGCCGTGCTGGAGATAGAGCACCGGATAGCGCGCGCTCGGGTTGGAGTCGTAATCCGGCGGCGTGTAGATAAAGCAGCGCCGCAACTGGCCGGTGATCTTCGAGTGGTAGATGCGGATGCGCACATCCCCGTGCGGCACATCCTTCGCCAGGTAGTAGCTCACGCCATCCTCGGGCACATCGATGCCGCTCGCGTCCATGCCCATGCCGAAGTACGTGTGGCTGCCCGGATCGTTCATGCGAACCCCGTCGGCGTCGAGCGCGTAGTAGTGGAAGCCTTCCACCAGCGGCGGCGTGGTCACCCTCCACACGCCGTCGCTGCCGCGCGTCATGGGGAACTTCTTTCCGGTAATATCCACATCCACCGACTGAGCCGTGGGCGCTTTGATCTGGAAGGCCACGCTATGGTCCGCCAGAACGCGCGGATATTGCGCGCCCATTACATTCGTCGTCGCGGGCTTGGCGTCCTCGACCGCCGAGGCGCGCGCGCCCTCCGGCGATCGCCGCCAGGCAAAGTAGGCATCCAGCGCCTTCAGCCCCTCCTCGTTGGGAACGGGCCCGGCGTGCGGCGTTCCGGCCAGGTACATCAGCTCTGGATGAGCATCGCTGAAGACCGGCCACTTGGGCATATTCTTGCCGTTCGGATCGCCGTACTTGGCGAAGTTCGTCCAGTAGGTCCCCATCGCGTCGGAGATCACATGATCCGTCGCGCTCGGCACTTCGTTCTGCAGATCGTTCAAGTGGCCGAAGACATACGGAACCTCTCTGCCGTGCCATGCGCCAAAGCCTTCATGCTCCGAGCCGGCAGGAAAATCCGGATGCTGGTCGAAGTAGTAGTAGAAGACCTTCGCGTTGCCCCGCTCCGACTGCAGCCGCGCCCAGATCCAGGTGTGCCAGCCGAAGGCCGCATCGCGGGCCAGGTCGCGCGCCGTCTTGGGCACACTCTTATCGCCCGCGGGATAGGTCTTGAGCAGGCTGTCGCCGAAGGCGCCGTAGCGCTTGTGTACGCCGTCGATGTACTCCTTCGGTGTGCGCTCGCGGGAAAAGCTGGCCCCTTCATCCGAGTTGTATCCGATGAGGACGGGAATGTCGTTGAATTTTTTGTTGTCGTAGAGTGTGTACTGATCGCCGGGAATCACCCAGCCGTCGGTATTGGGCCACGCCATGCCGCGCGTGGCGGCCACAATCTTCTCCGCCGGCAGCTTGCGCAACTCGGCGAGCGAACTTGCGCCCGCGTTGATCGCGAAGGCTTGGCCGTCCTTCTCCGCGATGGCCAGAGGCCGCATGTTCTCGCCCGGCATTCCCCCGGCGCGCGGCGGACCGAAGGAGCCGCCGCTCTCTGAAATTGCCCCCTGGATCAGGCCTTTCGCCAGCGGTGAAGCACAAAGCTGACTCACCGCGATCCCTCCGGCCGACTCGCCAAAAATCGTGACCTTGTTCGGGTCGCCGCCGAAGGTCGCGATGTTCTTCTTGATCCACTGCAAGGCGGCGATCATGTCGAGCAGGCCGTAGTTCCCCGAAACGTGCTCGGGCGACTCGGCGCTCAGCTCCGGATGCGCCAGAAAGCCGAGCGTTCCCACGCGGTACCCAATGCTGACCAGCACCACGCCCTTCTTCGCCAGCACCTCGCCGCTATAGCCCGGAATCGAGGTTGCGCCGCCGGCAAAGCCGCCGCCGTAGATCCAGACCAGCACCGGGACGCGCTCGGAGGCCGACTTCGCCGGCGTCCAGACGTTCAGATAGAGGCAGTCCTCGCTCATCGCGGGAGCCGGGCCGGGGCCGAAGCTGCCTTGCACGCATTGCGGCGCGAATTTGTCCGCCGGCCGCACCCCCTCCCACTCAGCCGCGGCTTGCGGCGCGCGCCAGCGCAGATCGCCTACGGGCGGGGCCGCGAAGGGAATGCCTTTGTAGACGGTGAGTCCATCTTCCTTTGTGCCCTGTAGCACGCCCTGCTCAACCTTCGCAGTGGTGCCCGCGGCCGCGCTCATCCACGGCGCTGCAGCGATGGCGATTGCCAGCAAAACCGTTTTCATCTTCGATTTCCTTTCATGCTTCATTATTGATCCAGCCTGATTCAATTGCGATGCCGTGCCCCATCCATTTCGCGTTATTTGCGAAATGGGTGGGAATCTATTTGCATTCCTTTCAGGCAAGATCCGTAAGAAGTCACACAAGCTACTGCACCGGATACGAATAGATGCTTACGCTGAACGGAGGCGTCTCGATTGTCTCCGGAACCGCGCCCAGCGCATGCTCCTCCACTGCCACCTCCGGCGTCTTTCCCACCGCGACGACCGCATCCAATTTGGAGGGAGCCATCTGCCAGAGCGTTCCCTGGCTTGCCAGCTTGACCCCGTTGACCGCCAGCTTCATGCTCTGTTTGGCATCCGAGGGATTCAGCACGGCGAAGGTCAGCGTCTTGCGATCCTCGCTCAGCGCCGCGCTCACATCCAGCGGATAGGTGTCGCTGCCAGGATTGACCGCGGGCTGGTCGCCGCCGACCGGGAAGGTGGGCTTGGGCTGCGGCGAATCGCCCGAGACTTCCACCGGGATGGTGCCGAAGTGATCGCGGTACATTTTGAAGAGCATGCCCGTGGGGTTGAGGATCGCCTCGGTGCGGTTCGAGCTCATCATCGCCGTCGCAAAGGTGAAGCAGCCCATTTGGAAGATATCCGAGTGGCGGAACATCTCATGGAAGGCCCACGCGTAGGCCGGCGTGGTCTTGTAGGAGCCGGGTCCGCCGCCAAAATACGCCCATTCGTCGATGGCAATCGGGACCGGCTTCGTCCGCAGGCTCGGGATCAGTTCCAGGTATTTCTGGTAGTGCTCGTACTTGGCGCGGACCTGAACGGCCGGGGCGCGCATCCACTCGATCTGCGATAGCGGCGGGTTGATCGGCATCTTTTTGCCCAGCTTCATGTCCGTGTGCTCCGTGCCGGACGCATAGTAGTGCTCGCTGAGCATGTCGATGTTGTCCAGGTCGTGAGCCAGCAGGTAACCGCTCCAGTCGGCCGTCGTAAGGTAGTCGGGCACATACTTCCCGCTGATGCGCTTGGACTGGTCGGCGCCCTCCATCACGTCGGGCATGGCGCCGCCGGCGATCAGCTTGATCGTCGGATCCACCTGCTTCATGGCCTTGGCGAAGAGATTGTGTTTGAGAGCGAATTGCTCGGTCGACATCGAGCCCATCTGGTAATCGCCCCAGGGCTCGTTGCCCACGCCCCACAGCTTCACGTTGTAAGGCTGCGGGTGGCCGTTGGCAGCGCGCCATTTTCCCATCGGCGTGGTGACGGCGCCGTTGGTGTATTCCACCAGTTCTTTTGCCGACCAGGAATCGCCAAAGCCGGCGTTGACCGTGATGTAGGGATCCACGCCGAGCAGGCGGCAGAGCGTGAGAAACTCGTCCGTGCCCACGTCGTTCGGCTGAACGGCGTGCCACACCGGGTCGAAGATCGGCGGGCGCTTATCGATGTCGCCTACGCCATAGCGCCACTCGTACGCGGAGACAAAGTTGCCGCCGGGGAAGCGAAGGACGCCGAAGCGCAACTGCTTGAGCGCGGCAACGATCTCCTTGCGAAAGCCCTCAACGTTGTCGGCGGGCATCAGCGAGACCGTGCCGACGTGGAACGAACCCGTGCCGGTTCCGGTGATCTCAATGCGCGCATCGTCGGTGTCGGCCTTGGCCTCGAATTTGAGCGGGATCTTGCTATAAGAGGTTCCCGGAATGTGGACTGTCACGGTCTGGCGGTCGCCTGGCTCCTTCCCCCAGATCAACGCGACCTTGACCACAGTTCCAGGTGTGCCAGCCAGGACGATGCGGCCCGAATACGCTTTACCGTTCCGCACCACAACTCCCGACTCGCCGATTCCATGCGGCGCTTTGGCATCAAGCTTTATCAGTGGAGTGTGATCGCCGGTGTAAGGGTTCTTGGTGTCCATCGTGACCACGTCGTCTCCACCTATCGGCGCCCACCACCGGGCAATGGGACGCCGGAACCTCGGATTCCCCGCCGCATTGCCCATCAGCTGCGGCGGCTGCGGCGCGCTTGCCGAGACCGGATAGAAGAACTTGCGATCCGCCAGCAGTTCGGCCCATACGCCAGTGTTCACAATATCGCCGCCGTGCTCCAGAAACTGTCCGTAGACGTACTTTGAGATCGGGGCGCCGGTCTTCGACGCGTCGATCGCGACATTCACAGTACGCGTCTGCGCCGCAGACACGAGCGAGAGAAAAAGCACAGCCAGCAACAGTGCCGGCCCCTTCAACGCGGATGTTCTTAGTGCCGATTGCATGATGGATAGCTCCGTTTTGAGAACCTAGTCCCCTGAATGGCCGGCGGCGCGGGGCTGCCGGGTTTTGCGCGTGTTGCGGTCGATCCTTCCTGGTTCCTGGTATCGAGGGCGGCTGCGCGCAGTCCTTGTCATGGCTCCAGCGAGATGACCGTCACCGATTTTGGCTCAACCGTCACCGCCAGCCTGCCGCCTTTCACGCTTGCGGAAACAGGCTTGGGCACAACCGTGCTGGGCGCCGCGAATGTGTTCACGCTGTCGACGGCAGGCGCGGTCAGCGTCTCTCCCTTTGCCGTCTTGACCGTCATGCCGCTAATCTCCGCATCGATTTCAACCGGCTTTTCGGGATCGAGATTTGTGATTTCGAGCCAAAGCTTGCCCGACGCGTCTTTGGCGGCAATGGCATCCAGACGCGGCAGGGTGATGCCCTCCCGATGCACCGTGCCAGGATCGAAATCGACCGGAACAAACGTCGCGTCCTGGAACGGCACATACATCCTGTAGACGTAGTAAGTCGGAGTAACAACCATCTTCTCCTTGTCCGTCATGATCATCGCCTGTAGCACGTTGATCATCTGGGCGATGTTCGCCATGCGCACGCGGTCGGCATGGCGCGCGAAGATGTTCAGGTTCAGCGAGGCCAGAATCGCGTCCCGCAGGCTGTTCTGCTGGACCAGAAAGCTGGGGTTCGAGCCGGGCAGCGGCGTATACCACGCGCCCCATTCGTCCACCACCAGCGCCACCTTCTTCTGCGGATCGTACTTGTCCATGACCTCCTCATGCTTGCGCAGGAACTCATCCATGAAGAGCGTGGACTTGAGCGTCTTGGCGTAATCGTCAACGCTGAAGCCGGTTGAAGGCATGGAGAGCGGCCAGCCGCCGGGCGTTGTATACCAGTGCACCGATAGGCCGTCGATATTCCAGCTCCAGTCGTGATGCTGCCAGGCCTTCATCACGGCCTCGGTCCACTCGGTCTCGGGAAAGCCGGGACCGACGGCAATTTTGAGCATCTGGTTCTTGTCTTGCTGGGCCGGATTCATGTTCCCAACGAAGCGGCTGTAGATCTTGAGCTGGCTCACATAGTAGTCCGGGGTCATGTCGCCGCCGCAGCTCCAACTCTCGTTGCCGATGCCCATGAAGCCGACCTTGTAGGGGTCGGGATGACCATTGGCGGCACGCTCCTTGGCCAGCGCCGTAGGAGAGGCCGCCGTCATGTACTCCAGCCATTCGGCCGCTTCCTGCGGAGTCCCGCTGCCGACGTTGACCGAGACGTAGGCCTGGCTGCCGATCTGCTGGAGGAAATCCATGAATTCGTCGGTGCCGAAGCTATTTGCGTCGACCACGCCGCCCCACACGGAGTTGATCGTTGCCGGCCGCTGACCGGCTGGGCCGATCCCTTTGCGCCAATGGTACTGGTCGGCAAAGCAGCCGCCCGGCCAGCGGATATTGGGCACCTTCAACGCCCGAAGCGCGGTCACAACGTCCTTGCGGATCCCGCGCGTGTTCGGAATCGGTGAATCCGGGCCAACCCAGATGCCCTCGTAAAGGCCGTGGCCGAGATTCTCCGCGAACTGGCCGAAGAGGTTGCGGTCGATCTTCGCTCCGGCCTTGGATGCGTCGATGGATAAATGGGCATTCTCTGCGGCCTTGACCGGCAAAGGCAAAATCGCGGCCATGAGACCCAAACCGAGCAGAAGCTTACGCATTGCGAGTTCCTCCCTGAAAAGAGGCCGGCGTCGGTTGAATGGGCAAAGAAGGCGCGCCCCATCCCGGCCATCGAGCTCGGAAGCCCGTTCGATGTACTCTGTTCCGCTGATCTTGACGATCTGGAAGAGAGATAAGACGCATCAAGGCAAATAAATCACTTTATTATGATCGAAAGTGTCGATATGTGTCCAGCCAGGGATGAATGGGGCATGATACCATCCATTTGGTCTGACATCGCCGGTGATTGATCATGCTGGCGCGGGCCGGAATATCCTGATAAGAGGTTTTTTTGAACGGAGGATTGAAGAGATGAAGTTCGTGATAATTCCCTTCCTGATTGCGGCGAGCTTCTGTAGTGCGCAGAACACGGACAGCTTCGTTCCCGCATCCACCAATGTTCCCGGCGCGGACTATCCGCGCGTCGACAGTGGCTCCAGAGCCCAGTTCCGCGTGAAAGCTCCTGACGCCACGAAAGTCAAGCTCAATTTCTGGAGCGGGCCGAAGCTGGATATGGAGAAGCAACCGGACGGATTCTGGACCGTCACGACGCCGCCCCTCCCGCCAGGACTCCGCTACTACACATTGATCATCGACGGCGTGGAAGTCAGCGACCCCAGCAGCTATGCGTTCTATGGCGGCGGCAAGGATGCAAGCATGATTGAGATTCCGGAATCGGGAGCGACATACTACACGGCTCAACAAGTTCCCCATGGCCAGGTTCGCGAGGTCTGGTACCACTCAAGCGTGACCGGGGATTGGCGTCATGCGCTGGTGTATACGCCGCCGGGCTACGACGAACAGGCGAAGATGCGCTATCCCGTGCTCTATTTGCAGCATGGCGGCGGTGAAGACGAAACCGGCTGGATCAGGCAAGGTCACGCCAACTTCATCCTCGACAATCTGATCGCGAGCAAGGCCGCCAAGCCGATGATCATCGTCATGGCAAGCGGTTACGCCCGGCGCGCCGGTTATACCCCTCCCGATCTGACCGGAAAGCCCTTCGGTTCGCCCGAGATGATGAAGGCTATGCAGGAGATGTCCCAGGCCTTTGAAGACGACATGACGCAGGCGCTGATTCCATTCATCGATTCGACCTTCAGGACCATCCCCGACCGCGATCATCGCGCCATGGCCGGCCTGTCGATGGGCGGCATGCAAACCTTCCAGGTCACCTTCGATCACCTCGAGCTCTTTTCCTACATCGGCGGCTTCAGCGGCGCGGGCGGCATGTCGATGATGCGCGGCGACCAGAAGCTCGATATGAAAACAGCCTTCAACGGAGCGCTTGCCGATCCCGCGGCCTTCGCCAAGCGGGTTCATCTGCTGTGGATTGGCGTCGGCACTGAGGAGCCCGCCATGATGCATTCCGGCATCGCAAAACTGCACACCTCGCTCGATGAGGCCAACGTCAAGCACGTCTTCTACGAATCGCCCGGCACAGCGCATGAGTGGCAGACCTGGCGCCGCGACCTGAAGGACTTCGCGCCGCGGCTCTTCCAGTAAGGTTCCTCGAAGCCCTGGGAACCGTGGGCCTTCGCGGCGGAGAAGGATCGATTACTCTGGAATAAGACCATTCATCCGGCCTGGGCGAAACCACTCGGGTCAAAAGAGGAGAGACGTGCGAACAGCCAACTTCGGAGTTATTTTTACCCTCATTGCTTTCTTGGGCGCGGGCCGGCTGTGCTCCCAGAGCTCTGATCACCCCGCGTATATGAACCCGGCGCTGCCCGCCGGGCAACGGGCAGCGGACTTGGTTCACCGCATGACGGTGGAAGAGAAGGTCTCGCAGCTTGTGAATCAGTCCCGCGCTGTGCCGCGGTTGAACGTCCCCGCTTATGACTGGTGGAACGAGGCGCTGCATGGCGTATTGCGGCCCGGCGTCACCGAGTTTCCCGAGCCCATCGGCCTGGCCGCAACCTTCGATCCGGATTCGATTCACAGCATGGCCGTGGTCATCGGAACCGAAGGAAGAATCAAGCACGCCCAGGCCGTGCGCGCCGGCCACAGCGATGTCTTCGAAGGCCTCGATTTTTGGGCGCCGAATCTCAACCTCGTTCGCGATCCGCGCTGGGGACGCGGTCAAGAGTCTTACGGCGAAGACCCCTTCTTGTTGGCGCGTATGGGCGTCGCCTTCGTCACCGGAATGCAGGGAGACGATCCCAGGTACTATCGCGTCATTTCCACGCCGAAGCATTTCGCCGTGCATAGCGGACCCGAACCGACGCGTCATACGGCGGACGTGGCAGTGAGCAAGCACGACGAGTTGGACACCTACCTGCCGGCATTCCGCGCGGCCGTGACCGAGGGCAAGGCCGGCTCCGTGATGTGCGCGTACAACAACATCAATGGGCAGCCTGCCTGCGTCAACGAGTTTCTGCTCCAGGATCAGTTGCGGGGCAAGTGGAAGTTTCAAGGCTACGTGGTTTCCGATTGCGATGCGGTCATCAACATCTATCGCGATCATCACTTCACCAAGACCCAGCCGGAAGCCTCCGCCCTGGCCATCCAGCGCGGCTTGGACAACGAGTGCATCGATTTCGCAAAGCTGAGCGACGACCACGATTACAGGCCGTACCTCGATGCATATAAACAAGGCATCCTGAAAGAAAGCGAGATCGATACGGCGCTCATCCGGCTGTTCACGGCGCGGATGAAACTGGGCATGTTCGATCCGCCGGAGATGGTTCCGTATTCGAAGATCGATGAAAAACTGCTTGAGAGCGCCCAGAGCCGCGCATTGGCGCGCACCCTCGCCAACGAGTCCATGGTGCTGCTCAAGAACGACGGCACTCTGCCGCTGAAACGCGGCGCAATCAAGATCGCGTTGATCGGGCCTCTGGCGGACCAGACGGAGTATTTGCTCGGCAACTACAACGGCACTCCCTCGCACACTGTCTCCGTGCTGGAAGGGCTCAAGGCGGAGTTTCCCCAGGCCCATATCGCGTTTGTGCCCGGAACGCAGTTTCTGCGCACCGAGGGAGACACGGTTCCGGCCTCCGCGCTGACCACGCCCGAGGGCCAGCCGGGGATTACGGCCAAGTTTTTCCAGGGAGGAAGCCCTCGAGGCGGGGGCACGCCGCTGGCGACGCGCACGGTGAGCGCAGTCAATTTGAAATCGGAGGACATTCCTCAGGAGGCCGTTGGCAAATATCCGCTGTCGGTCGTGTGGGACGGTTTTCTCACTGCCGGCGAAACCGGCGATTACAGCATTGGCGTGCGAGCAAACGGCAGTTCCGCAATGGTCATGATCGACGGCAGGCCGCTCGCAATGGAGTACCTGGACTACGAGTACGCGCGCGCGAATACCGGGCACGTTCATCTTGAGCAAGGCAAGAAAGTGGCCGTCAGAGTCAGGTATGAGGTGATGAAAGCCGGGCCTGTCCAGGCCCAGTTGATCTGGGCAAAGTACGATACCAAGCCCAGTCCGGAGGCGGTTGCCGCGGCCAGAGATGCTGACGTTGTTATCGCGGTTCTCGGCATTACCAGCAATCTCGAAGGCGAGAATATGCCGGTCGTTGAGGAGGGATTCAAGGGCGGCGATCGCACCAGCATTGATCTTCCCAAGCCGGAAGAGGCCTTGCTCGAAGCCGTGACGGCGGCTGGAAAACCCGTGGTCCTGGTGCTGGCGAACGGAAGCGCGCTCGCCGTGAACTGGGCCAGTGCGCATGTGAACGCCATTCTCGAGTCATGGTACGCGGGCGAAGAGGGCGGCGCGGCAATCGCGGAGACTCTATCGGGAAAGAACGATCCCGCGGGCCGCTTGCCGGTAACCTTCTACACCGGCATAGAGCAGTTGCCGGCCTTCGAAGACTATTCGATGCAGAACCGCACCTATCGCTACTTCAGCGGCAAGCCGCTCTATCCCTTTGGCTATGGCCTGAGCTACACCACCTTCTCCTACAGCGGCTTGACGCTCCCCAAAAACGCGATCGCCGCCGGTGACCCGCTGGTGGCGGAGGCGACGGTTACAAATACCGGAAAGCGGGAGGGCGATGAAGTTGCCCAGCTTTACCTCAGCTTTCCGAATGTGCCGGGAGCCCCTCGGCGAGCTCTGCGCGGCTTCAAGCGCGTGCGCCTGGCTCCAGGCGAATCGCGGACAGTGCGATTCGAACTGAAGGAACGGGACCTGAGCATGGTGAGCGAGGCAGGCGAACCCATCATTCCGGATGGCGCCTATACGCTGTCGATTGGCGGAGGTCAGCCGGATACGGGAGCGCCCGCCGTGACCGAGACCTTCCGGGTAATGGGAACCAAGACGCTGCCGGAGTAGGAGCGCTGCTGCGTTGGTCGGCGCTAGCATCTGGAGTGAACGTTACCGCGTAGCTGTGCCACGCGTGGGGCGTATTGATGCATCTCTCGGAATTGGCTGCTGGAAAGGGACTTGAACTCATGATTTCCAAATATTTTCGTCTTGCGGCTGCTGCAACGATCATTCTGTTTGCGCTGAGTGGCGGCCTTTCGGCTCAGAACACGCCGGGCATGCCGCCAATGCCGCCGCAGCCGCCCAAGATGCTGCCCTTCGTCAGCACGCTCTTCGGCGACAACATGGTTTTGCAGCGCGGCAAGGCCAACACAGTTTGGGGATGGTCTGAACCCGGAGACAAAGTAACGGTCCAGATCGGAGATACGGCGGCAACCGGCATCGCGGGAGCCGACCGCCGCTGGCAAGTTACGATTCAGCCGCCTCCCGCGGGCGGCCCGTATACCGTCAAGATCACCGGCCACGACTCCGTCGAGCTTCACAACGTGCTGGTGGGCGATGTCTGGCTATGCGGCGGCCAGTCGAACATGGGCCTGCCGCTCCGCTTTACGCGCAACGGCGCCGACGAAGCCAAGACGGCCAACTACCCTCAGATCCGCTTTTTCACCGTAACGGGCCACCCCGCTTACCACCACACGGATGTTGTCGGAGGCAAGTGGAGCGAGGTCACGCCGCAGTCAGCAGACTGGGTCTCTGCGGTCGCTTACTATTTTGCGCGCAGGGTCCAGAAGGACGTTCATGTGCCCATCGGCCTGCTTCTGGATGACCTGGGCGGAACTCCGGCCGAGTCCTGGACCAGCGCCGAGGCTCTGCGTCCGCTGAAGGATTTCGACGTCCCGCTGGCGGAGCTCGAGCGGCTGGCGGCCGCGGGCGCGCCCGAATACGGCAACTTCGTGATGCACTGGTACGACGAGTACGACGTCGGTCTCAAGGGAAACTGGGCTGCTCCGGAGCTGGACGACTCGGCCTGGAAAGCGGTCGACATTCCCGGAGGTTTCGCCGAGCTGGGCGTGCCCGACACTCCCGCGCTGGCCTGGTTCCGGAAAGAGATCATGCTGCCGGACCCGCTTCCGGCCGGACGCGCCATGTTGTACCTGGGCGTCATCGAACGCATGGACACGGCGTATATCAACGGCGCGTTCGTCGGCGCCAGCTCCTGGGTCGAGAATCCGCGCGTCTACTTCGGTGGCGCGCTCAAGCCCAGACGCAACGTCATCGCCATTCGCGTGCTCAAGACCAAGGCCGATGGCGGATTCATGAGCAAGCCCGAGGATCTGCACATTGTGCTGGGCGACAAGACCAGCATTCCGCTGGCCGGCCAATGGAAAGGCCAGCTCAGCGTGGATGCCCGCCCGCCGCATTCCTTGCCCATGGCATACGAGAACTGGCCCGTCATGCCCGCGGTCCTCTACGAAGGAATGCTTAAGCCCGTCGCGCCGTTTTCCATCGCAGGCGCGCTGTGGTATCAGGGCGAGCAGAACTCGCCGCGCGGCTACCAGTACCGCAAGATTCTCCCTGTGATGATCGCCGACTGGCGCAAGCTCTTCGCCCAGGGCGATTTTCCTTTCTACATCGTCAGCCTGCCGGCCTTCAAGCAGCGTAGCGCGACCCCGGTCGACGGCGACGAGTGGGCCGAAACGCGTGAGTCGCAGGCCATTACGGCCGCCGGCGTTCCCAACTCCTGCCTCGCTGTCACCATCGACACAGGCGACGCTGACAACATCCATTCCCAGGACAAACTGCAGGTGGGTGAACGCCTGGCCCTGTGCGCGTTGGCAAACTACTATGGCCAGAAGGTCGTTTATTCTGGCCCAACTCTGAAATCGGTCGACCGGCATTCCGGCTCCATCCGCCTGCACTTTGCGCACACCGATGGCGGCCTCGTGGTGAAGGGAACAAAGCTGGAGGAGTTTGCCATCGCCGGAGAGGACCGGAAGTGGTACTGGGCCGATGCGCATATCAAGGGCAAGACAATTATTGTCTCCTCCCCGTCGGTGCCCAACCCCAAAGAAGTGCGTTACGCCTGGCAATCCAATCCGGCTGCCACCTTGTTCAACGGAGCCGGGCTGCCCGCCGCTCCCTTCCGGACAGACACTTGGCCAGGGATGACAGAAGCTCAGAGACTGTATTGACGGTGTGATCAGCGGCTCCGATTGAATCCCTCTCGAGCATGCTCCCTAGCTCTGTTCCTTCGGATTTGAAGTCTGCCAATAGACCGAGTAGCGCTCATCGCGGATCTTATACATCGCCGTCAGGTCGTAGGCGCCGCTTGCGCCGGTAGCCTTGAAGCGCAATTCGGCCGCCGAGCTGACCTCGATCCAATCGTCCGCATTGACCCTGTCTTTGCCCGCCGGCGCTTTCACCTCCGGCAGCTTTTCCGCGGGCGGCAGATTCTCGGGCACCGTCGCTCCGCTGTGAATGATCTTGCCCGGCCCATCCGCGGGACCTGCGCCGAGCCTGGCAGCCAGCAACAGCGGTCCGTACAGCGCCGCCGTCACCGATGCGTCGCCCGCCAGGGGCTCCTGCCGCAATCCCATCGGAAGTCCAACCGTCAGGGTATCGCCGTCCTGCCAGACTCTCCGCACCGCAAGATAGGAGCCTGGATCAGCAACCGCCTCCAGGCTCCGCCCGTTGATCTTCACCTCGGCGCCGCTGGCCCAGCCGGGGATTCGCACATGGATTGCGCGCGTCTGCGGCTTTGCACAGCTCACCTTCAACGTCGTTCCCTGTTCGAGCGGGAAGCTCGTGCTTTGCTGAATGCCGATCCCTTCATCCTTCCAGTCCAGCGTGGAGGCAAGGAACTGGTTCACGTAAATCTCCGCGCCCCGGTGGAAGTAGATCGTGTCCGTCAGCTTGGCAAACTCCTCCGCGCCCGTGCCCGTGCAGCACCAGAACGACTCTTCCGGCGAGTTGTAAGCGCGCCAGTATCCGCTGGCTAGGGGAAAGAAGTACTGCTTCAACCCATCGCCATTCTGCGTGCCCAGGCGGCAATTGAACAGCGCTCGCTCGTACGCATCCATCCACCGCGCCTCGGCCGTCCAACCGAACACGATCCGCTCTAGCTTCATCAGGTTGTAGGCCACGCAGCATTCCGCGTTCTTCCAGGCAAGCGTTCCCTCCAAATGCCCGGCTGGCGTCTTCCAGTGTTCATCCAGGCTCGTATTGCCGATCGCGTAACTCCGCGCGCTTAGCACCTCGTCCAGAAAGTACTCGGCAATCCTTCTATAACGGAGTTCTCCGGTCAGCTCGTAACGGCGCGCCGCGCCAATCATCTTGGGCACGTTGGTGTTTGCGTGCAGCCCCTGCAATTCATCGCGGCGGTCGGCCAGCGGATCCAGAATCGATGGCTGTTCGAACATTCCCGCTGCGTCGAGATACCT
>JBEKZR010000059.1:0-13808 GCA_049509715.1 Occallatibacter sp.
CGACCTCATCAACGCCGGCAAGGAGACCGTAACCGTCATTCCCGGCGCCTCCATCTTCTCCAGCGCCGACTCCTTCGCCATGATCCGCGGCGGCCACGTCGATGTGGCCATTCTCGGCGCCATGGAAGTCTCCGAGCACGGCGACCTGGCCAACTGGATGATTCCGGGCAAGCGCGTGAAGGGCATGGGCGGCGCCATGGACCTGGTCAACGGCGTGCACCGCGTGATCGTCATCATGGAGCACACCGGGCCCGGCGGCAGCTTCAAACTGCTGCCCGAGTGCAAGCTGCCGCTTACCGGCAAGGGCGTCGTCCATCGCATCGTCACCGATCTCTGCGTTCTCGACGTCACGCCCTCCGGCTTCGAGTGTGTCGAGCTCGCCGACGACGTCACGCGCGAGATGGTCGAGCAGCGCACCGGCGCGCCCGTGCGCTTCCGGTGATTCGGAAGTAAATCAAAATTCTGTTGTCCTGGGCAAGTTGGCGCGGTCCGCCAGCGTGGGCTACGCTGGCCCGCGTCATTGGGAAGGGCTAGCTTCTCAGCCGTTGGCTATTAGCTTCTAGCTTGGCGGCGCCGAAATCGGCCTTGGAGTCAGCCCATTGCAGCCCGAACAGGCAGGACCAGCTAATAGCTAAAAGCTAGAAGCTGCCTTTCACCACACACGGCACGGCTTGGGGCTCACCATTGCCGCCGTATTCCTGCAACTGAAGCTCTTCCCAAATTCCGGCAAATCCGTCAGCACGGTGTTGGTCCGGTACTCGTCCGGCGCATGGGGATCGCTCTGCGCCTGCGTTCGCAACTGTTCGGGCCGCGTCTGCGTGCACCACTGCTGCGCATACGCGATCCAGAAGCGCTGGTCCGGCGTATAGCCGCCGGTCTTCGCATTCATGTCCAGGTGCGCGGTTTCGGCCTTGTCGAGCCACGCCAGCCAGGCCAGCCACAGCCCGCCCAGATCGGCCAGGTTCTCGCCCAGAGTCAGCCTGCCGTTCAGGTGAACGCCCGGCACGGCCTCGATGGCGTCATACTGCTTCACCAAGCACTCGGCGCGGTCGTTGAACTTCCGCTCATCGTCCGCGGTCCACCAATCCTTCAGGTTGCCGTCCTTGTCGAACTGCCGTCCCTGGTCGTCGAAGCCGTGCGTCAACTCGTGGCCGATGGTCGAACCCATGTCGCCGTAGTTGGCCGCGTCGTCCTCCCTGCCGCTGAAAAACGGCGTCTGCAAATAGCCAGCCGGGAAGTTCACGTTGTTCATCTGCGGATCGTAGTAGGCGTTCACCGTGGGCGGCGTCATGATCCACTCGCCCTTGTCCACCGGCTTGCCGATCTTGGCCAGGTCTCGCGCAAACTCGAACTGGCGGGCGCGCATTTGGTTGCCCAGCGCGTCTCCGCGCACAATTTCGAGCTTCGAGTAGTCGCGCCACTTGTCCGGATAGCCGATCTTGTTCATCACGGAGTGCAGCTTCTCCCTGGCCTTCACCTTGGTCTCGGCGCTCATCCAGTCCAGCGCTTGGATGTCCTTGTCCATGGCCTGCTCGATGGCCAAGGTCATCTCCAGCGTGCGCTGCTTCTCGGCCGGCGGAAAATACCTGGCCACGTACACCTGGCCCAGCGCCTCGCCCAGCTCCAGATCCACGCGACTGGTGCAGCGCTTCCAGCGCTCCTGCTGCTTTTCCGCCCCGTTCAGAATGTGCGAGTAAAAGTTCCAGGTCTCGTGGTCGAAGCTCTGCGGCAAACTTGTGCCGGCGTAGGCATGGAGGAGTTGCCAGCGCAGATAGGTCTTGATCCGCTTCATCGGCGTATCAGCCAGCAACGCGTTGAACTCCGCGAAAAACTTCGGTTCGTTATCGTTCACCTTGCCGGAGGCGGGGGCATGCGCGGCGGCAACATAATCGCCTAATGAAAAATGTGTCAGGGTTTTTGAGAAGCCGGCCACATCCGCCGGGTGATTCAGATTCCGGGGATCGCGCAGCTCGGTAATGGTCAGCGAGGCCTTGGCCAGCCGCGTCTCAAGCGCCAGCACGGTCTTTGCATCCCTGGCAGCCTGCGCATCCCGCTCGCCCGCCAGTGTAAAGATGGTCCGCACGTGCGCCAGGTATTGCCGGCGCTGCTCCACGCTCTTCGCATCGGTGCGCGTGTAGTAGTCGCGCTCCGGCAAACCTAGGCCGCCCGCGCCATAAAACGCAATCACGGCATTCGAATCGGCAAAGTCCTGATTCGATCCCATACCAAAAAACGCGTTCACACCGATCGCGTGCAGATGCGCCAGCAGCGCCGGCAACTCCGCCGCCGTCCGGAGCGCGGCAATCCGGTCCAGTTCCGGCTGAAGCGGGGCCAACCCCAACTGGTCCACGGCCGCCGTGTCCATGCAGCTGGCGTATTCGTCGCCGATCTTCTGTTCGTTGGCGGAGCGCGGGTTTTCCTTGAGGTTGCGCGGAGCCGCGGGCGCGGCCGCTTCTTCCAGAATCTGCCTCAGGTGCAAGCGGTTCAGTTCAAACAACTCGTTAAAGCGGCCATAGCGGGTCTGGTCTGCGGGCAGCGGGTTGCGGTTGAACCACCCATTGCAACTGAAGCGGTAAAAGTTCTCGCAGGGGTTCACCGTCGTGTCGATGAGCGATGGGTCGAAGACCCGCAGTTCAGGCGTGGCAAGCACAGTGGCGGGCGCTCCGGCGGACGGCGCGGCCGATGGCGCGGCAGGCGCAGCGGTTTGGCAAAGCGCCGGAACCCTGGCCAGCGCCGCGACGAAAACAGCCGTGAGCGCGATCGAATAAGCGGAATGTGCGGCGGTCAAGCGGAACATGCCGAAACTCTACCAGATTCCCGGCCCTGCGGGTAGCAGCAATCGGCGCAAATTACAATAGAGTCGAAGCCGCAATTCCTTCCAAGGAGCAAATCAAGTGGCGCAACGTACTCTCAGCATCATCAAGCCGGACGCGGTCCGCAAAGGCTTCGCCGGGGCCATTCTGGCCGAGATTGAGAAGGCCGGCTTCAAGATCGTGGCCATCAAGAAGCAGTCCATTTCAAAGGAACAGGCCAGGGGCTTCTATGCCGTGCATGAGGGTAAGCCGTTCTTCGGCGGGCTCTGCGATTTCATGTCCTCGGGGCCGCTGGTTCTGATGGTTCTGGAAAAGGACAACGCCATCGCCGACCTGCGCAAGCTGATGGGCGCCACCAACCCCGCCAATGCCGATGAGGGAACCATTCGCAAGAAGTTCGCCGGCTCAATGTCGGAGAACGCGATTCACGGCTCCGACGGCGAGGAGACGGCGGCGTTTGAGATCGGTTATTGGTTCGCGGGGTATGAGCTGATCTAGCGATTCACAAATGTTACGTCTGAGATTTGAAGTATCCCACCCCTGCGCCAGACCGGGGTCGCCGGAGTGCGAACTTTGCACGCTGGGGTGGAGATAAAGGTCGCATGGTAGGCGCCCGGCGGAAAGGTGGCTCGCAAACGGCGCCGCGCGCGGTTTAGCCCAGGTTTGCGGGCTCGTCCCAGGCTGATAAGACGAATTCTTTCAATGGCTTGCGAGAACGCGGCGCAATTTCCATAGCGAGCAGTTGCGCTTGGACCAGGGCATCCGGTTCGCCCTGGTAGCCGAGTGCGATGATAGCGCCGAGGACGTAACTCTCTGGAATTTTAAGGATTTGGCGTGCAGCATCCTGGTCGTAACCGGCCATGGAGTGGGTGGAGAGGCCAAGCGACGCGGCTTGCAGGGCGAGGGTAGCGGCGGCTGCGCCTAAATCATAGAGTGCGTGGGCGTTAGGGGAGCCGTCATGGCTGAATTTGGTGTTGGCCACGCCCAAAATCAGCACCGGCGCCGCGCCCGCCCAGTCCTGGTTGAATTCGATGAGAGTGGAGAATATTTTCTTATAAGTCAACGAGTTACGGGTGCCGACGAGGAAACGCCAGGGTTGCTCGTTATTGGAGGAGGCGGTCCAGCGAACGGCCTCGAAGAGTCTTTCGAGATCGCCGGGGGCCACTTCGCGGTTGGAAAAGGAGCGAGGGCTCCAGCGGCTGAGCACGACCGGCAATACGCCAGCGACTCCGATGGCATGCTTCAAGTTGTGGACTTCAACAGCAGACAACGTCATGGGGGAGGCTCCTTGGGGGGAATGAGCCTGACCTCTTTGATTCATGGCGCGGGGCGAAGGATTCCTGTTCCGGATGAAAAATATGTTTGAGCAGAGTTTTCCTGGGGCTGTGCATCCGGGAAACGGCGATCCCGGAAGCCGTGGTCTGGAGGCGCCGGTTTGGTGCAGGCGGCGACCTGCAGGTTGCTGGTTTCCCGGGAACTGTGAGGCTCCGAGTTACCGGTTTTAAAGAGAGTGCCGCAGTGCGGCGATTTCCTGGCGCAATTCCGCCACAGCCGCCTCCAACCGCGCAATCCGTTCTTCCTGCCCTGAGTCCTCGCCAGCCTCGCGTCTCACAAGCGCCGACTCAGCCGCAAACGCCGCCAACTCCACTGGCCCCGAAAGCAGATGCGCATAGCGGGACTCCTTGGTCCCCGGCTGACGCGGCAAGACAGCTACGAGAGGCGGCTCACGCTCCATCAGCTTTTGCAGCACGGCGATCACTTCGCCGATCTCGTCGAAGCGATGCAACCGCTCGGTGCGCCCGCGCAGCTCGCCCGGCGTCTGCGGTCCGCGCAGCAGCAGCACGCACAGCAGCGCCGTCTCCGCGCGGCTGAAGTTGAAGGCCTCGCCCAGCCAGTGCTCGTACTTGGTCACGCGCCCGTCTGCTCCGCGCGCGCGCCCGGCCAGCCGCAGGTCTTCCAGGCCGTGCAGAGCCTGCCGCACCGCTTCCTCGTCCAGATCCATCACCGGCTCGCGGTTCGAGCGCTGATTGCAGGCGTTGATCAGCGCATTCAGCGAAAGCGGATAATAATCCGGCGTGGTCACTTCTTTTTCAACCAGCGCGCCCAGAACGCGGGCCTGGGCGGCGGTCAGCACAATCGGCTCAAGTTGCGGCATACCTCATTCTCCCATTGCCCCGCCGGCCCGCCATCATGGATTCTTGCCCGGCGCTTCCGCCTCTTTGGGCCCCAACAGAATCTGCAGGCCCACATAAGCGATCCAGTTCGGCTCGCTGTTCTGGCGCGTGACTGCTTGAATGGCTCGCCCGCCCATGAAGAGCAGGCGCAGGTGTCCGCCGCGGTCCAGCGTTTGGCGGCCACCGAAGTCCACCGTCAGCTCGCGCTGCTTAGGCGTGGGGCCGATGCGGTTGGCATCCTGCAGATCGTAGATCTCCGCGTAAAGCTCCAGCCGCTCGCTGAACTCATGCCCCGCAATCAGCCCGCGCCCCCAGCGGCCGGGCACATTCCGGTTGCCGATCCAGCGCCCCACCTCGCCGTTGAAATCGACCGGCCCCAGCTTGGCCGTGGCTTCCACCGGCAGATAATACTGCGGCCCCGGCTCCACGATTCCGCGCCGCACCGCGCTGGTGGGGTTGTTGATCGAGGCCTGCGGATAGGTGCCCAGCGAAAAGTCCATATTCTCATCGGACTTCGGTTCCCCGGCGCGGTGATGCTCGAAGTAGCGCCACTTGACGCCCAGCAGCGACTCGCCCAGCCCGGCGCGCGTGGTGTTGTTCTGGTCGGTAGCCGCGGCGATGGGCAGTTCGTACTTGAGCTGAATGCGGTCGCCCCAGCCGTAGTTGATGTCGAAGTCGGGCAGTTCGTAATAGGCCAGGCCGGGGTTGTGGTCGGCGATCCAGCCCAGGTTGATCTCCCAGTGCCGGTTGCCAGGCGTGCCGGGATCGTCGGTAATAAAGGGCGGCCCACCCTGCGCGTGCGCCAGGGCCGCGCCCGCACCCACCACTAGCAGAAGAAACAGTTGAAAAAGCCTGCGCATGCGAATAAGCGGGTTTCTCCGCCGGAATCAAAGCCGGAAAATCTGAATTTGCCTTCGGTTAACGTAACACTCCCATCGTGAAGCAACACTAAAAAACGTTGCAGATGGAATCTACAAACACATTCGCCGCCCATCCCCGGCCCGGCTCTGCGATACTGTTTTGTTATGCCTATTGCCGACCTGCAGCAAGCCGCACAGAAAATAGCCGGATTCCTCGCCACCCTCAACAAGCTGGGTGGCATGCGCCTCAAATACCGCATCACCGCCGGGGACGGCGCGCGCGACCCCCAGGGCCTCGAGGCGCGTGTGATCTACGTCGAGTTGGCCGGCCCCGACGCGCCGCTGCTGACCCAGCACAACGGCGAGCTGCTGAGGGCTCTGGAAACCATCGCCGCGCAGATGTTGCGTCTCGACCAGCGCGAGGGCGACCTGGTCAGCTTTGACGCCGCCAACTTCAAGGCCCTGCGCGCCCAGGAACTGCGTCTGCAGGCCGAAACCGCCGCCGAGAAGGTGCTCAAAACAGGCATCCCCTACACCTTCCCGCCCATGAACAGCCGCGAGCGCCGCCTCTTGCATCTCGTCTTCCGCTCCATCGAAGGCGTTGAGACGGCCAGCTCCGGCGAAGGCCAGGATCGCTTTCTGGCCGTTTACCCCGAGGGCAAGACGAACCTGCCGGTAGCGCCGCCTGTCAAGCCCAGAGGCTTTGGCGATCGCGGACGCCCCCGGCGGTAGCGCAGATTCGTTTGAAAGATCCCCGGTCAATCAATCGCGGCCAGGGCCATCCTGCGCTAGATGCGTGATTGGAAATCGTCTTGCTCACGATTATTCCTGTGCGTGTACTTGGTGCGTGTTATCATGCATGGAATCGGATTCCACTCATTATTCTGGCGTGGCGGAAAGGATCAATGTAAGTCGATGAACCTATGTACGAAGATTGCAAAGACCGGAGTTTTGCCGGTCTTCATATGTGGTCTTGCGATGGCGCTCGCGGGCTGCAACTCCATAACGATGGCAAATCGGTCTTCAACACCGAATGACCCCGACGAGCGCGCCGATCATCTGATAGCTCAGATGAGCCAGGCCGAGATGCTTCAACTCGTGCATGGCAACCTTTCTCTTACGGTTGGCGAAGGTCCGCGAAATGCGCCCGGCTGGGTTCCAGGGATACCCGGCCTTGGGATTCCCGACCTTCTCTACGCCGACGGGCCGGCTGGAGTTGGGGATCAAGTGGGAGCGGCGACAGCGCTGCCCTCGCCTCTCGCCAATGCCGCAAGCTGGGATCTAACTGAGGCCTATAAGTACGGCCAGGTTATCGGCCAGGAGGAGAGCGCCTTTGGCATCAATGTCAATCTCGGAGGCAACGTCAACCTGATCGGCCGGGAGCCGCGCGACGGGCGCACCTTCGAGACACTGGGAGAAGACCCCTATCTAGCGGGAGAGATGAACGCGCAGCACTTACTTGGCGTCCAGGATCAATATGTCATTGCGGGCGTGAAGCACTATGCGTTCAACGATCAGGAGACGGCGCGCATGCAGGCAAATGCCGTCATCGATGAACGCTCGGCGCGCGAGAGCGATCTGCTGGCATTTGAAGTGTCCCTCAAGGACTCCAACGCGCAGATGGTAATGTGCGCCTATAACCTTGTGAATGGAACGTATAACTGCCAGAACGATCATCTCTTGAACGATGTGCTGAAGGGAGACATTGGATTCGATGGTTTCGTTCTGTCCGACTGGTACGGCACGCAAAGCTCGGTGGCCTCGGCTCTGGGCGGGTTGGACCAGGAGCAGCCGGGCGGATATTTCTTCAATGGAATCTGGGCGCCTGAGAGTCTGGCGCAAGCTCTGGCCAACGGAGATATGCCGGTTTCGCGTTTAGATAACATGGTGCATCGAATTCTTCGAGGAATGTACGCGGCAGGCGTCTTCGATCATCCTGCCACGGTCAAGCCGATCAATGCTGGCGCGGACGCGGCCATCGCCCAGGAGATCGAGGAGCAAGGCGCTGTGCTGTTGAAGAACGCCGGTGCTCAACTGCCGCTGAATCCCTCTACGGTTCAGACGATAGCCGTCATCGGATCGCATGCCGACGTTGGCGTGTTATCGGGGGGTGGATCGGCGCAGGTAACTCCGGTGGGCGGCGCGGCGCTGACTCTGCCGCCAGCGTGTCCTCCTTACACTCCGCCTCCGGGCGGCATGGCCTGCACCAATTCCTTTCAGATATACGACCCATCGTCGCCGCTGGCCGCGATTCAAGCCATGGCGCCCGGCGCCACGGTTACCTTCAACGACGGAACCGACCCTGTTGCGGCAGCGGCGCTGGCGGCATCTTCGGCAGTAGCTATTGTCTTCGAGAGCGACTGGGAGAGCGAGGGCATGGACCGCGTGGACCTGAGTTTTCCCAGCGCTCAAGATGCTCTTGTAGCCGCGGTTGCGGCGGCTAATCCGCACACCGTCGTAGTGCTCGAGAATGGCGGGGCGCACGTCATGCCCTGGCTGGCAAATGTCAGCGCTGTGCTGGAGGCGTGGTATCCCGGCCAGAAGGGCGGCACAGCGATTGCCAACCTTCTGTTTGGCAGCGTCAACCCATCCGGCAAACTACCTATTACGTTTCCCGCCAGCGTAAGCCAGTTGCCGCGGCCGGTCATACCCATTCCAACCAGCACAACCGGGACTTTCGATGTCGATTACACCATTGAAGGTTTCGATGTTGGATACAAGTGGTACGAAGCACAGAATCTCCAGCCCCTGTTTGCCTTTGGGTACGGACTTTCCTATACGAGTTTTTCAATCACGAATCCGCAACTTACTCCAGACTCATCGCCAGCCGATGGTTTTCAGGTGAGCTTCACCGTGAAAAATACGGGGAGCCTGGCGGGCGCGGAGGTAGCGCAGGTCTATCTGGGATTACCGTCCGGGATCGGCGAGCCGCCGATGCGCCTGGTGGGATGGAAGAAAGTATCTCTTCAACCCGGCGCTCAACAAACGGTAACAGTGACAGTGGACGCGGCCGGCTCGTCCCATCCTTTGTCTTACTGGAACACGAGCACAAACGGCTGGGTCGTCGCGCCCGGCGATTACACCGTATTTGTCGGCAACTCATCGGACAACGTGAAACCGGCGGGGACATTCCACGTGGGTTCGTAGAAGTTGGTTCCCGGCCGCATCTTCAGTGGGAAATCGCTCGCTCCAGAGCCTGCAAGACACACTGAGAACCATGATGGGAGCACGACGCGGCGCCAATGGGCTTTCCCTGCGCGCAGACGAATGCGTGCTGATGAAACGGCTCCATGCGCGCTCTCATCAGGGCATTCTCGACTTCAGCTTGATCATCTCGCCATCCACGGCGAACCTGCCGTATCCGTGGTGGTGGATGGTCCTGGGATTCTTTTGCGCCGGGTCGATCCAGGCCTTGAGGACCTCCAGAACAAAGAGATTGAACTGGTTAACGAGACGGGTATCGATCACCCTGCATTCGAGGTTGGCGAAACACTCGGCCAGCAAAGGCGGCGCTACACACCCGGACGGCGCCCGCGTCAGGCCGAATCTCTCGAACTTGTCTACATTGCGGCCCGAGCAGTTGCCGATTCCCACAACTATGGGCGCCAGTTCCAGCCCCGGAACGGCGATCACGCACTCTTTGGTTGCCCGCAGCGCGGCAAAGCTGTGACCGGCATTGCTGATGACACAGGCAACCCGTGGCGGTTCAAACTCGACCATCATATGCCAGGACATCGCCATGACGCTGGCGCGGCCCTTGTTGGCGGTCGTCAGCAAAACCACCGGACCGGGTTCGAGCAACTGATAGACCTTCGACAGAGGCAGTTCCTTCATCATGTTCGCGGCTCCTGGATACGATCTGCAAGGTTTTGAACTCAACTGAAGCCGAGCACCGGATGGAGAACGCACGGCTCCTCAAGAGTAGCAATTGCCTTGGCCTTCAGATGCAAGGATAACGCCGCCGCGACGAGCCACTTGGCGGGTTTGCTTCCGGGATAGATCTACTCTGGTTCCGCTGCAGGCCACGCGCCTGCGCGGGAAGCCGTACTATCCTATGCAGTGAAAGGAATTCAGCGATGAGCGTCCTCACACTCGATCCGCAGCGCACAGCCATCGTGGTCATCGATCTGCAGAAGGGCATCTCGGGGATGCCGGGAACCCCTATTCCGACGCCAGTCGTCGTGGCCAACAGCGCGCGCCTGCTCAGTGAAGGGCGCCGGGCCGGCGCACAGCCTGTGCTGGTTCATGTGGGCGGTTCCGCGGATGGAGCTGACCGGTTGCACACTGCATCCGACCAACCTATGCGGACATCCGCGCCGCCTTCGCCCGATTGGAGCGACTTGATCCCCGAGCTGGACCGCCAGCCCGGCGACATTGTGATTCTCAAGCGCCAGTGGGGCGCTTTCTACGGCACGGATCTGGACCTGCAACTGCGCCGCCGCGGGCTGACAACCATGATCCTGTGCGGCATTGCCACCGAATTCGGAGTTGAAAGCACAGCGCGCGATGCCTATGAGCGCGGCTACGAACTGATCTTTGCCGTGGATGCCATGACAGGCCGCCATGCGGAAAGCCATGCTAACTCAGTGGAACGCATCTTTCCCCGCATGGGAAGAGTGCGCGGCACGGAGGAGATCGTCACGGCCTTGCAGGCATAACTGCCGAGGCAATCGACCGCGCCGCGCGAATCATTTGGCCGCGCGCAATCTCGAAGCACAACATTTGGCTTAGATGCTCACGATAAGTTGTGACGCGGATTTTGATCGCTGGACCGCACGGCGAGGCGCAATGTTTTCCCGCGGGAGGGCGCAGTTACGACAAGTTCGCGCAACAAGCTTCTATCGAAAGCATGTTATCCAAGACTTACTTTGCCTCGGATTTAGCAGGCGGCGCCGGGGACGAGGCGTTCCGCGTGAATTGCTGGAGCAGCCCCTCGAGGAATGCAAAGAACACATCTACCCCATATCCGACCAGGAAAGCAATGGCAAGCGGCGAGGCGGAGGCTCCTTGTGCGATATTGAACAGTCCTACGACGCCACCACCGATGCCCGCGATGAAAAAGCGGGCGGAATTGGCTTGGGAAGGCATGAACGTCCGGGCGCTCATTTGATGCTCGAAGTTGCGGAGAAGATAGGCACAGGTTCCCAGCAGCGCGTAAAGCACGGGTAGTATAACGATGGTGATTGCGCCGTACAAGAAGGACGAGACATCGAGGTCGCTCTGGGCAAAGAACCGCACCTGCTGGTAGATAGCGGTACGATCATCCGCGGCCTGGACCAGATTCGGAATACCGGCAGGAAGTTCAAAGACCTTATGCAGTTCGGCAGGCTTATTACGGATGCCGCCGCATGGGTCTCCCTCGCGCCAGGGAACAAGAGCGTTTAACTGGCGGGCGTGCGCATCGATGGACCGGATCAGGATGGCGTACTGCTGGAGTTCTGAAATCACATCATCGGGATTTACCCCGGGTGGAAGAGGAACAACCGGACCAGGGGTTGAAGAGACGGAGCAGGGCACGAATTTTGGAGGAGGGGGAGGCGCTGTGGATGCCGGGGTTGCGGCTGTCTGGGACGCTGTGTTCTTCGGTGCTGCTGTCGTCGGCACTGTTATCAGCGGTTGTGGTTGCGGTTGCGGAGGCCGGGTTTGCTTATTCAGCTTTAGAGCAAGATCGTTCGCTGTAGAGATGTCGCTTCGGATGGTGGTCGAAATGGCAGACACAAGAAAGCTGGCCACCGAGAAGGGAACAATGAGAGCGGCCAGGAAGATGGCTGACCAGAAGTAGATCCGGGCGGTGGGCTTGATTTCATCCTGGCAGGCCTTGAGGCTTGCGGCGGTAACGGGCCTGGCGAGCGCGGCGAGGCTGGTAAGCGCTGTAATCAGTTTGGCAGCCGCTTCCTCGGTCCATCCGCTGCTGCTGGCAGCCCTGGCCTGCAAGACGGAATCGCGCGTTGCGTCGTTGATGCTCATGCCGGATTCGGCCGCATACTTGAGCAGGCGTTCGGCATCCGCGAGGGCTTCAGCGAAATAAGCCGGAGGCTCGGCAATTACGGGGGAAGGCGCGGTTGTGTCAGGCATGGCGTGCATCGGCTCCGATCTTCAGGTTGTTTCCCGGGCTTCAGCGTTGCCAATCCAGTCACCCCTTGCCTGCTGAATCGCCGGGCGCGAAAGCCATATTACCTGTGATCGCACTCCCGGACAAGGGAAATCTGCGCGGGGTATGTAAAGGATGGTCTCCACTTTATGCGTCGGCAAGAGGAATAACCAAGGTCAGGACATGGAGATCGTTCCCCTCCCCAAGGCGCCGCAGGACGGCATGGAGCTTTTGCCTCCCGCGACCGCAGGCGGGTCGACGGCAGAGCAAAGACCCCCGCCCAGAGCGGAACCAGAGTAAGCGTGTCCTTGCAGTGAGTCTTCTGGGTGGCTTTTTCTTGAGGAAAAATCCACTTGGCGAGCTTGCTTTCTGGATACATCTACTCTGGTTCCGCTGTAGCCGGTAGAATTCAAGGCGAAGTCCCGCGAAGAGCAGCCCCGCGGGAAACATACCTGGGAGAACGCGTGAAGACCTGGCAAAAGAGCCTCATTATTACCTTGATTACGCTGACTATCGGCGGCATCTATCTGTTTTCAGTATGGAAGCAACGCCAGAATCCCGGAGCGATCGGGCAGAACGATGCCAGCCAGACGCTGAGCAAGGACGACCTGGTGGTGATGCGCGCCTTTTTCCCGGCGCATTTTGAGGACCTGCAGCGGCTGGAAGGCACGACCGTGTGGATGAAGAACGGATACACCATGCCCTACTACCCCTATGCGGGTGGACACGTGGAGTTTGGCAGGCGGGTGGGGCTGATTCCCTCGGCGCAGCTGCTGGAGGTGAAAAAGATCGTGAAGGCAGCCGTGCCGCCGAAGGAGGATGACGGCGTGGGACACGGAAGCCGCCAGGCCTTTGCGGTGTTTGCGCTGCCGGGGGGCACGGGCTTGTTTGCCACGCCGATCGGGACCATGGAGGGCGATCGGGAGGCTTACTACACCGATTTGCTGTTCTTCTACGACGACCCGCACGGCATCTACGACTACTGGCCCAAAGATGTGTGGGCGGCCATCGACGTGCACCAGGTGAAGCAGGGCATGAGCGAGTTGCAGACGCGCATGGCGATCGGCCAGAAGATGCACGCGGATGGGGACAAAGAGGGCGACCGCACGGTGACTTACGACCAGGATGGGAAGCACTGGACGATCACTTATGTGAAGAACCGGGCGACCACGATATTGACGACGGCGAAGAGCGAGTAAGTCAGGCAGTTCCCAGGGGTCTCAACTCATAGCGGCCCCAAAAAAGGAATCGGGTGGCTGCCAAGCGATAGGCGGCCACCCGGACGTCACACTTGAGTTGACCAATACAGGAGACATTCCAAGATTACCGGCAGTTTCGAGGCTTGTCATGACCCATTCGAGTGAATCCGGAATCCATCCAAAGGTGTAGGGGTGAAGACTGGCATCGGCCTTGATGCGATAACCTGAATGCGCACGCCCCAGCGATGTAGACCTATTGCCGGGGACCCCGTAACGCTGCTCCCGTGGCCCAAAATCATGCCAATTCGAAGAACGCCGCGGGAAAAACGGCCAGGCCGTTGACCAAGGCCTCCGTATTCGCCGGCGCGCGCGGGGCGTGGCGCGGCCTGGGAGCGGCCTTGTTGCTGGCCGGAGCGCTTTCCGGCCTGGCGCTGGAGCCTTCCACTCCGCTGGCGAACTATGGCCGGCAGACGTGGGTGATGGAGAACGGGCTGCCGCAGAACACGGTGCAGGCGCTGGTCCAGACCCGGGATGGGTTTGTGTGGCTGGGGACCGAGGTGGGGCTGGTGCGCTTCGATGGCAACGGGGTTACGGTATTTGACCGCAATTCGAACCCCGCGCTGCCGGGCAACGATATTCGC
The DNA here is from genome assembly GCA_049509715.1 of Occallatibacter sp. Lineage (GTDB taxonomy): Bacteria > Acidobacteriota > Terriglobia > Terriglobales > Acidobacteriaceae > Telmatobacter. The sequence goes on from JBEKZR010000059.1 coordinate 13,779, forward strand.
TGCCTGCTGGAGACGCGCGACGGGGCGCTG
>JBEKZR010000006.1:0-26741 GCA_049509715.1 Occallatibacter sp.
ACCGCCGCGCTCACACGGCGAGTCAGCATACGGGTTGCCGACCATCCAAGAGCGTGTGGAATTGCTAGAGGTCATTACTCCTGCCCGTTATACTTCCGTTTGTACGAAGCCCTGTTTGCATCAACAGACACCCAACTTCCGGGTAGCCCGATTCCGCTGCCGAGCCGAAAATCGCCCTGAATTGCGCCGCTTTTCAGTCACAGAGGCAGGTCAGGTCTTGCGAAACCGCACAAGAGCGATATAATTTGGGCGATTTAGAGCCGAAAGAGGAGATTCCAGGAAAGAGGTGGAGATCCGGAAATCCTGGCAGGAATTGAAGGAGGCATATCATGGTCCGCTCGTCTGCCGACGCTGCAAGTCTCTCTCCGTGGTGGAGACACTCGGTCATCCTCGTAATGATCGCCGGCTTCTCGGTTCTATCCATCGTCACGGTCCTGACCTACACGAACGCTCCACCTATCCCCGCGCAGGCCGTGGATGCAGCGGGCGCTGTGGTGTTTACCGGGGCCGACATCCAAATGGGCCAGGAGGTGTTCCTCAAATACGGCCTCATGGAGCACGGAACCCTGTGGGGCCACGGGGCTTACTTAGGCCCTGATTACAGCGCGGAGTACCTGCATAGGCTCAGCGAGGTGACCCGAGACACGATCGCAACCGAAAAGTACGGCAAGCTCTTTGCGCAGCTTTCCCCGGATGAGCAGAGCGTCGCATCCGCGCGGACGATATCGGAGCTCAAAGAAAACCGGTACGACCCGGCTTCGCGAACTCTCCGGCTCTCTTCAGGCGAGGTGGCTGCCTATCGCACACAGCTTGGCGAATGGAGCGACTACTTCACCAGGAAGGATGCTGCTCCCGGGCTACCAGCCAACTATATTCACAACCCTAAAGAGCTGAAAGACCTGACCGCCTACTTTGCCTGGGCGGCCTGGGCGACAACGGCGAATCGCCCTGGGAAGGATTACTCCTACACCAACAACTGGCCCTACGAGCCCATGGCGGGAAACCTTCCTTCCACCGAGGCTTATGTCTGGAGCGCCTTGAGTCTCATCACCCTCCTGTCAGGACTGGGTTTGATCCTCTTCGTCGTTGGCAAATTCGACTACCTGGGCTGGAAGGGCGAGGGCGCTGGCCCCCATTTTTTGCACTCTGCTCCCGCTGCTTTGAAGCTCACGCCCAGCCAGTGGGCTACGGGATGGTTCTTCGCCGTCGTGGCCCTCCTGTTCCTGGCGCAATCATCCCTGGGAGGCCTGCTCGCTCACTATCGGGTGGAGACGGGAGCCTTTTACGGGCTTGACATCGCGCGCTGGCTGCCCTACAGTCTGGCGCGCACCTGGCACCTCCAACTCGCCATCTTCTGGATTGCAACCTCCTGGGTAGGCGGTGGCCTTTTCCTGGCGACGTGGGTCGGCGGCGAAGAACCCAAACATCAGAAGGCCGGCGCCTACGCACTCCTCGGGGCTCTGGCGTTAGTCGTCTTCGGCAGCCTGGCAGGCGAATCCCTCGGCATCAACGACAAGCTGGGGCAGCTCTGGTTCTGGTTCGGCCACCAAGGTTCCGAGTACCTGGACCTCGGGCGGTTCTGGCAGATTCTGCTGGCAGTTGGCCTTGTCTTCTGGCTGTTTCTGATGTTTCGGGCTCTCGGGCCCAGCTTCAAAAACGCTGAAAAGCGCGAACTGTCCTCGCTCTTTCTGTACACGGCCGTGGCCATCCCTGTCTTTTACCTGCCCGCCCTTTTCTACGGCCCTCACACCAACTTTGCCGTCATCGACAACTGGCGCTTCTGGATCATCCATCTTTGGGTGGAGGGATTCTTTGAACTCTTTGCCACGGTGCTGGTGGCCATCATGTTCCACCAGATGGGCGTGGTCAGCACCAGGGCCGCCACGCGCCTGATCTACCTGGATGCCATCCTGTATCTCAGCGGCGGGATCATCGGCACAGGCCACCATTGGTATTTCACAGGCCAGGGAACGCTCAACATGGGCCTGGCGTCGTGCTTCTCCGCTCTGGAAGTTGTGCCTCTGACGCTTCTGACTTTGGACGCATGGGATTTCATCAAACTGAGAAAGGCGAAATGTACCGAGTGCGGCGACGATTTGGCCTGGAACCAGAAGTGGGCCATCTATTTCCTTATGGCCGTGGGTGTGTGGAACTTTGTCGGCGCGGGGGTCTTCGGTTTCCTGATCAATCTGCCGATCGTTTCCTACTTCGAGGTGGGCACATCGCTGACAGCCAATCACGCGCACGCCGCAATGTTCGGTGTCTTTGGAATGTTGGCCTTGGCCGTCATGGTCTTCTGCCTGAGGGCCATGCAATCCGACGCTACATGGAAGGAGACGGAGAAGTTCATTCGGTTTGGCTTCTGGGGCGTCAATGTGGGCCTCGCGCTCATGGTCACCCTGGATCTGTTCCCCGGAGGAGTAATCCAGCTCTGGGATTCCGTCGCCAACGGGTATTGGCACGCGCGCCGGCTGACATTTCTGATGGGCGGCATCTACCACAAGCTGGAATGGCTGCGCATGATCGGGGATATGGTCTTCCTCTTCGCCGGCGCCCTGCCCATCACGCTCGGCGCGTTGCGCAGTATATGGAGGAGGGATCTTTCCCCCACGCCGTAAAGGCTGCACACCACCGGTTAAGGGTATGTGACGGGCAAACCAGAAGTTGGCCCGCGCTCCGCACTGGGTTCGCATTGACCTGCCCGGCGCGGAGGGTCAGTTTCCGGCTTGGCGGCGAATCCGGAATCATCACGTGGCCAGTGCGACAGGCGGTCTTATCCGAGTCTGCCGTGGGAAGCCGCATCAGCATCGCGTTTCACGAGCAGGATGGTGACATCATCCTCATTGAAATGCGGGTCCACCAACGATTTCAAAATAAGCATCGTTTTTCCCGAAGTGTCGGCCAGCGCATCGCGCAAGAGGTTCTCGGCATTTTCTCCGGAAATCGAATCGGTAAGTCCATCCGTGTAAACCAGGAGGGAACCACCAGGAGAAAGAAGAGCTGTACGAGCTTTATATGCCGCTTCTGGAAATAGTCCAAGCGGCATGCCGGTAGCTTCCAGCGCTGCGGCGCATCCGAAACCGAAAACGATCGGAGTATTGTGGCCGGCGTTCACGTAGGTCAATTCTCCCGTCTCGCGGTTCAGCACGATGAACACTGCCGTCGCAAAACGATCGCCGGGGGTATAGCGGCACAGGTGCCTGTTGATCTGACGGGCCAATGCCAGGGGATCCGCCTCGAAATTCGCACCGCTTCGAACCAGAGCCTGGATGTTCGCCGCCAGCAGGGCCGCCGGCATTCCCTTCCCGGAAACATCCGCAACCGCGAAAAGCGTTCGATTGCCCCCAAGCTCGATCACATCGAAGTAGTCGCCGCCCACGTCACGCAAGGGCTTGTAGAACGTCTCCACCTCATAGCCCGGCACCTCATCGACCTTCGTCGGCGTGAGCGTCTGCTGGATCTGTCGCGCGGCAATCTGGTCGGATTCGAGCTGGGTCTTGCGGGCCAATTCCGAAGTCAGCATCGCGTTCATCAGCGCAGTGCCGACCGCATACAACAGAAGCGCAATGAGAAAGACCAGGCTCTTATCTTTCGGCCACATCAGGGGCCACGCCAGAGACCGCGACGCAAGGCAGTAAATGGCGAATCCCTGGAGCAAGTAACCGACCTGTGTGATGTTGCGTTTCGACCGGGGCATCTCGCGGATCCAATCCCTGGAGGGGTACCGAGAGAGGCGGTGGGCCTCCTCGGCGAATTTGACGAGCCTCGTCTTGAGGGCGCGAGTCTGCATTGCAGGGAGTCTAACAGGAGGAATGGAGTCCAGTGAAGGGTGAGTTCGTCTACACCCTTAAGTGGATCCCGACCCAACCGCGGAGTGTCCTGGGGGTTACACCTGGATCACGGGCTAACCGGAAGTAGGCATATGCTCCGCGCCGAGCGCGCATTGACGGCGCGGTGGATCAGTTTCCGGATGGCCGGCCACACTGGAGTTGAGGCGCGCCGGTCCCCAAGCGCTTTTTCGGGCAGGCGGGATTTTCGAAGGTAAAATGTAGCCTGTGAGCATGAACTCGCCCAAAACGCCGGACGTTTGCCGCAGGCGCGCGAGAAATACGCTGTCCGGGGCAGGCCCATCATGAAGCGCTTCAGGAGATTCTGGCTGCGCGTCACCGAGGGCGTAGCACTCAGCCAGCTCGGGATGCAGTTTCTGGCCGACGCTCGTTCCAGCTACCGGCTGTATTCGCGGGATGTCGATTCCACGCGGACGCCCGGAATGGGAAGGGTCAAACACTTCTTCAGCATGGCCTCCCGGTTTTCGTGGGCTGTGATTGAAAAGCTGACTCCCGCGCGCCGCGTTCTGCTGCTGATTGCGCTGGTGCTCATCTTTTTTAACATGCAAGCGTCGTGGCATGACAACCATGGCGAATTGATCAACTTCAGTTTCAACGGCTCCTTCTGGGGCGGCATGCTGCTGCTGGTGCTGCTGGTGCTGGAAATCTCAGACCGGGTGGTGATGAAGCGCGACCTGCAGATCGCCAAGGAGATCCAGGCGTGGCTGTTGCCGGCAGGCCCGCCGCATGTGCCGGGCCTGGAGATCGCGTTTGCCACTCGCCCCGCCAATACCGTGGCCGGGGATTACTACGACGTTTTTCCCCGCTCCGATCCGAATTCGCCCGGCGCGTACCTGATCACCATCGCCGACGTAGCCGGCAAGAGCGTGCCCGCAGCCATGCTCATGGCGACCTTCCAGGCCAGCCTGAAAACGCTGGCCGGCACCGCGAGCTCGTTGACCGACCTGGCCAGCCGCATGAACAAATACGCGTGCGGCAACAGCCAGGACGGACGCCGGTTCACCACCACATTCATCGCCGAGTACGATCCCGCATCCCGCGGCTTGATTTACGTCAACGCCGGACACAACCCGCCGATCCTGCGCCGCCAGACAGGAGCCATCGAGCGCCTGGAGGCGGGCGGCATTCCACTCGGAATCCTGGAGGACGCTCCTTACGAATCGGGGACGGTCACGCTCGGGAGCGGCGATTGGCTGGTCATCTTCACCGATGGAGTGACCGAGGCGGAAAACGGCCGCGCCGAAGAGTATGGGGAAGCGCGCCTGATGACTATGCTTTGGGCCAACCTGGCGGCGACGCCGCAGGCGCTGTTGAACGCCATCATGCTGGATACAGATCGCTTTACCGCCGGCGCTCCGCAACACGATGACATCACTCTGCTGCTGCTGCGGGTCAGCTAGGCGCGCCGGCACCCAAGCGCTTTTTCGGGCAGGCGGGGATTACGAAGGTAAAATGTAGGCTGTGAGCGTGAACGACAGCGTGACCGTGCGCGGTGAAAGTCCTGAAGATCGCGCCGCGATCCGCTTGGTCAATGAAGCGGCTTTTGACCGCCGGTACGAGGCAGACCTGGTTGACGTTTTGCGCAACCAGGGTGTTGTGCTGGCTTCCTTCGTCGCCGAGGCCGGGAAACGGGTTGTGGGGCATATCCTCTTCAGCCGGATGTGGGTTGAGACCAGCGGCAAGGCTGTTCCGGCGGTGGCGTTGGCGCCCATGGCTGTATTGCCGGAAGAACAGGACCGGGGCATCGGCGGAAAGCTGATCAGACACGGCCTGGATTGGTTGCGCGGAGCGGGCGAAGAAATTGTCATCGTCATCGGCCACCCGGCGTATTATCCACGCTTCGGCTTCTCCGCGGATAAGGCCCGCTCTCTCGCCAGTCCGTTCCCACCGGAAGCCTTCATGGCGCTTGAACTCAGGCCCGGCGCTCTGGATGGCGTTCAGGGCAAGGTCATGTATCCTGATGCGTTCGGGCTCTAAGAACAAGCGCGTTTGTCCGTAAGCGAAGGTGTTGCAGGGGATGAGTCATCGGCAGATGCAACCTTCGCCAGATTCCGCGGCGGCAATGCGCGATATGGCAGAATGAGGGGCAAACCGGAAGTTGGCCTGCGCGGCGGACCGAGCCCGCATTGACGGCGCGGCGCGGCGGGTTGAGGATATAGAGTGAGCCAGCTTGTTTCATTCCCCCGGGAAGCGCAGGTTCTTCGACTCGCTGCGCTCGCTCAGAAGGAGCCGTCTCTATGCCTCAGGAACCGACCCCGCCCAAAGACAGCCTGATTCCGTCCCAGCCGATCCCTGCCGGCGCCCAGGAGCTTAGCAAGCGTGTGGGCGGGCTGCTGGACGGCCGGCCCAAGGACGACCGAACGGTGGCGCAGGCGCTGGAAGGCATGGACGAGGTCGTCGAGTTGATGGCCGCCGGGATGTACAACATGGCCTCGATGCTGGTGGGCGAAGGCGAGGAGAGCGCTAGGCTGGTGGAGACGGCGATCTCGACGGCGAAGATTTCTCCCTGCGCCGATCCGCTGGAGGCGCGCAAGAGCAGCCGGCGGACGCTGTGCGCGGCGGCTCTCGATACGCTGGAAAAGCGCAACCCCGGCAGCCTGGCCGCGCCGGAGGGAGTGGAGCCGGCGGCGACGTGCATCGATGAGGACGATCTGGAGGCGGCCGGCGTATCGAGCGAAGAGCTGGAAGGGATGATTGCGGGGGCGGACCGGGAGCGGGTGCGGACGTGGCTGGCGAGCCTGCCGGCGGCGATGCGGACCATCTTTGTGCTGCGGGCGGTGGCGGGGTTCACGACGGCAGAGACAATCGCGCTGCTGAAGGCGCACGGAGGACCAAAGGCTGCCGGATGGAGCCCGGATGCAGTGCGGGAACTGTTCCGCCAGGGGCTGTGCTCGCTGGCCTCGCAACTGCTGCAGGCGGCGAACCGCTAGCCGATAGCTTCCAGCGCCACCCTATGGGTAATGGAGTGCAACAAGCCTCTGAGCAGCGGGCGCTGGCGGACGTGTCAGTGGAGAAACCAGCCCACGGCGACTGCAACGATCATCAGTTTTACCAGCCAACCCAGCGCGAACGAGACGACAAAGACGCGATGTAATTTGATGAATGCGGCGTAGGTAAGGATCAGCGGGAGGGGTCCGATCAACCAGATGGCGGTGGCAAGCTTGAGGGCGCTCGGCACAGAATGCAGACCCAGGCGGACGGCGGCATAGGCAAAGACTGCGCAGGTGAGAAATGGGAGCGGGCTGGTGAGGGCAATTGCTCGCCCCTCGGCGCCCTTGCGCCAGATTTCCGGGTAGGTAAAGCGCCGATGGATCCAATCGCCGGCAAAAAACCAGTCTGTGAGCGACGACAGGACACCAGAGCCGATCACGATTGCAGCGAGCCGCATCCAGTTCATGGGCAATCCCCTTTTGGAGCCGAATCGTCCAAATTCTACCACTCTGCGCCGGCATTGCACGACCGATGCTTTACCGTTCTTGTTTCCGCAGTGGCGATTCTCCGCGACCTGCCTTTCTCTCGGAACGGCGGCAGGACTCCTCAATCGGGCAGGGCTGCGCGCGGGAGTTAAGCAAGCTGGGGCGGCGAGTCCGATACACTAGATAGAAGCGCCTTGCAGCCAGTTTTCCGCATCCATTAAGGGCATAAGGGCAAAGATTTTCCGGCTGTAGCGCTTGGCTGTGAGTTGAAGAACCTTGATTTCGCCAAAGTATTCAAGCAAGAGCACGATCCGACCCTGCGCCTGCGGCCTGCTGCCGGGCGTTGCGATCTTGGTTTCAGGCCTGTTGGCGGCGCAGACAGCGCCGGCTCCGAATCCGGCGGCGAACCCTTTTCAGGGCAGCGTGGCGGCGGGCGAGGCCTCGGCGCAGGCCATCGATCTCTCCCTGGATGAAGGCATCCAGAGGGGACTGAAGGCCAACCTGGGAATCATCCTGAGCGGGGCGCAGACGGCCGCGGCGCGGGGCGAGCGGCTGAGCCAACTGCAATCGCTGCTGCCCGCGGTGGATGCGAGCGCCAAGGAAACCGATATGCAGGTGGACCTGGCCGCGGAGGGGTTCAGGATACCGGGCTTTCCCACCATGATCGGGCCGTTTGGCTTTACGGACGTGCGGGCGTCGCTGAGCTGGTCGCTGATCGATGTGGCGTCGTTGCGCAACTATCTGGCCGCGCGGCACAACTTTACCGCCGCCCAATTAAGCGCTCAGGACGCGCGGGAGATGGTGGTGCTTGTGGTGGGCAATGCCTACCTGCTGACGCTGGCCGATGAAACCCGCGTCGCCAGCGTTGAAGCGCAGGTGGCCACGGCGAAGATTTCACTGAACCAGGCGGTTGCCAATCACCAGGCGGGGACGGCGCCGCTGCTGGACGAGCTGCGGGCGCGGGTGGATTACCAATCGCTGGAGCAGCAGTTGATTGCGGCGCGCAATTCGCTGGAGAAGGACAAGCTGGCGCTGGCGCGGACCATCGGGTTGCCGCTGGCGCAGAGTTTCAACCTGAGCGACAAGGCGCCTTACGCGGCCTTCGACCAGTTGGATGTGGAGGCCACGATTCGCCAGGCCCACGCCAACCGCAAGGATCTGGCGGCGATGGTGGAGCAGGCCAAGGCGGCCGAGGAGCAGCGCAAGGCGGCTACGGCGGAGCGGCTGCCGACGCTGAAGTTCAACGGCGACTACGGAGATATCGGGACGACCCTGTCGCACTCGCACGGGACCGGGGACGCGACGGGCACGCTGAGCGCGCCGCTGTTCGAGGAGTTTGCGTTGCGCGGCGAGGCGCAGGTGGCCCAGGCGCAACTGGATACCGCGCAGGCCCGGTTGAGCGACAAGAACGCGCAGGTGGACGCCGATGTGCGCGACGCGCTGCTGGACATTGCCTCGACCGGGAAGCAGGTTGAGGTAGCGCGCTCCAGCGTGGAGCTGGCCAACGAGACGCTCAGCGAGGCGCAGCAGCGGTATGCCAACGGCGTGAGCGACAATCTGGCCGTGAGCCAGGCGGAGCAGTCCGTGGCCCAGGCCAACGATCAATACGTGACCAGCCTCTACCGGCACAATGTGGCCAAGCTGAGCCTGGCGCGCGCCCTAGGCGCGGGCGAGAACTACAAGAGTTATCTGGGAGGAAAGTAAACGTGGCGGACTCAAGACCAACACCAGCCGAACTGGAACAGGAAGCGGAGACAGAGATGGAGCAGCCGCGGTCCAGCCGCAGGGGCATTCTGGTGGCCGTGGTTGCGGTGATCGTGGCGGTTTCGATCGGAATCTGGTGGCGCTCCACCTATAGCGAGAGCACTGACGACGCGCAGGTCAACGGCCACCTGATCCAGGTCAGCTCGCGCATCAACGGCCAGGTCCTGAAGGTCGACGTGGAAGAGAACCAGGTGGTGAAGGCGGGGGACGCGATCGCGGAGTTGGACCCCAGGGATTACCAGGTTGCGGTAGAAAATGCCGAGGCCGCGCTGGCCAGCGCCCAGGCCAACGCCGCGGCCGCCAACGTGAATGTGCCCATCACCACGGTTAACACCGGCAGCAACCTGACTTCGGCCGACGCCAATTTGACCGGCTCTCACGCCGCCGTGGAGCAGGCGGAGCAGCAGCTTCAGGCCGCGCATGCCAGCGTGGCCCAGGCCAAGGCCAACAACACCAAGGCCCAGGCCGACCTGGAGCGCTACAAGCCGCTGGTGGAGAAAGACGTGATCAGCAAGCAGCAGTTTGACGCCGCCGTGGCCGCCGCCGACGCCGCCAAGGCCGCGCTCTCCGCCGCCCGCCACTCCGAGCAGGCTGCCGAGGATAGCGTGCGCGTGGCCCGCGAGCGCGAAGCGCAGGCCCAGGCGCAGTTGACGTTTGCCCAAACCGGTCCGCAGCAGGTGGCTGCGCAGAGCGCCCGCGCCCGGCAGGCGCAGGCCCAGGTGGAGCAGGCGCAGGCGCAACTGGACATGGCCAAGCTGAACCTGAGCTATACCAGGATCGTGGCTCCGGCGGCGGGAATCATCACGCGCAAGAGCGTGGAGATCGACCAGAACGTGGCCGCGGGCCAGAACCTGCTTACGCTGGTTTCGCTCGAAGACCTGTGGGTGACGGCGAACTTCAAGGAAACGCAGTTGCGGCACATGGTTGCCGGGCAGCCGGTGGAGATCGACGTGGACGCCACGGGAAAGACCTATCACGGGAAGGTGACGCAGATCGGCGGCGCGACGGGGTCGGTGCTGAGCCTGTTTCCGCCGGAGAACGCGACGGGGAATTACGTGAAGGTGGTGCAGAGGGTTCCGGTGCGGATCGACTTTACCGATCTGGCCGGCGAAGACCCCAGCCACCTGCTCAGGCCGGGGTTGTCGGTCGAGCCGAAAGTGCGGGTGAAGCCGTAAGGAAGCTTCCAGCCTCTAGCTTTTAGCCGTTAGCTAAAGTCCCGGGGCTGGAGGCTTTAGTTTTGTGCTGACGGCTTTGCTTGCAAGATCACCTTTCGTGCTGTTCGCTGAGAGCGCAGGTTCCGCTAATCACCCAAGGTTTTAGCTAGGGACTAGAAGCTCGCGGCTAGAGGCTGCCTCTCCGTATAAACTGATTGCACCGCGATGAAAGACTCGATCTACGTTTCGAAAGAGAACTACCTGAAGGCCATTCTGGAGGCCGAGGCGGAGGGGCGCGAGGTGATTCCGGCTCTGCTGGCGCATTGGCTGGAGGTCTCGGCGCCGGCGGTGACCATGTCGATGAAGCGGCTGAAGCGGGATGGTCTCGTTGTGGTGGGCGCGGACGGGATTGTGCGGCTGACGGCGGCGGGACGCGAGACAGCCTACCGCACAGCGTTGCGCCACCACCTGATCGAGCGCATGCTGAGCGAGGTCTTCGGGATGGAATGGCACGAGATTCACGAGGAGGCAGAGCGGTTGGAGCACGCAGTTTCGCCGGCTTTCGAGGCCAAGCTGAGGGAGAAGCTGGGCGAGGGCGGCGCCTGCCCTCACGGCAATGCGGTGCTGCCGGAGAGCCCGGCGGAGCGCAAACGGCGCGGCGAGACGCCGCTGTCGGAGGCCGTCGAGGGGCAGAGCTACACCGTCGTCAGCCTGCAAGAGCGCGACCACAAGCTGTTGCTCTTTCTGCACCGGGCCGGCATCGGGCCCGGCCAGAGGCTGCGCGTGGTGAGCCAGAATTACGATCAAACCGTTTCGATTGAGCTACCTGCGGGCAAGCCGGCGAAGAATGCGATTTTGGGACGGCCGGCGGCGGAGGCGGTGTGGCTCAAGCCGGATATTTCATCGTAATTAAATGTAAGAAGAAATTATTAACCATAATTAACTAGTTGTGGCATACTGGCGTTGAGGGAGCCCTCCGGGCTTCTCCGCCAAGAAACCGTGTCGACACAATTGCTATCGCCCGTGGCTCTGCCAGAGCCCTCCCTGCCGGAGGTGCACTCGAGCGTGCGCATCTCCAGTTCGCCGATTTACTGGCGGCGGCTGCTGGGCTTTCTGGGGCCGGGATTCCTGATTTCGGTGGGGTACATGGACCCCGGCAACTGGGCCACCGACATCGCCGGAGGGTCGCGCTTCGGCTACACGCTGCTATCCGTCATCATGGCGTCGAACCTGATGGCGATTCTGCTGCAGAGCCTGTCGCTCAAGCTGGGCGTGGCCACGGAACGGGACCTGGCGCAACTTTGCCACGATAGCTATGGACGCAGGGTGAGCTTTGCGCTGTGGGTGGGCGCGGAGATCGCGATCGCGGCCTGCGACCTGGCCGAAGTGATCGGGTCGGCCATCGCGCTGAACCTGCTCTTCCACATTCCGCTGTTTTACGGGGTGCTGATCACCGGGGTGGACGTGCTGCTGATCCTCGTGATCCAGCGCTGGGGCTTCCGCTACGTCGAGGCGCTGGTGATTACGCTCATCGGGACCATTATCGCGATGTTCGGCGTGCAGATGTTTCTGTCCAGGCCGGAGTACTGGCCGGTGTTCAAGAATCTTCTGATTCCCTCGCCCTCCATCGTGACGAACCCCGACATGCTGTACATTGCGATTGGGATTCTGGGCGCGACGGTGATGCCGCACAACCTCTACCTGCACTCGTCGATCGTGCAGAGCCGCCGCTACAAGCGCACGCCGCAGGGCAAGCGCGAGGCCATCTTCATGGCCAACGTGGACTCTGCTCTGGCGCTGACCATCGCCCTGTTTGTGAATGCGGCCATTCTCATCGTGGCGGCGGCGGTCTTCAACCGCAGCGGTCACTTTGAGGTTGCGGCCATTCAGGACGCCTACAAGCTGCTCAGCCCGCTGCTGGGCGCGGCCGGGGCCAGCACGCTGTTTGCGATTGCGCTGCTGGCGAGCGGGCAGAACTCCTCGATCACCGGCACGCTGGCCGGGCAGGTGGTGATGGAGGGGTTCATCCACATTCGGGTTTCGCCCTGGCTGCGGCGGCTGATTACGCGCTCGCTGGCCATCATTCCAACCATCATCGTGGTTGCCGTCACGGGCGAACAGGGCACGGAAAAACTATTGATTCTCAGCCAGGTGATCCTGTCGCTGCAACTGAGCTTTGCGGTGGTTCCGCTGGTGATGTTTACCGGGAGCCGGAAAATGATGGGCGAGTTTGTGAACGGGCGCTGGCTGCAAGGGCTGGCGTGGTTCACGGCCGCGCTCATTGCCGGGCTCAATGCCTGGCTGTTGATTGAAACAGCAATGGGACGCTAGAGCCCTCATTTCCCCACGGAGGTTACGCATGACATGCACTCGAACGATAAGGTATTTCTTTATCTGTTTTCCGCTTTTAACCATAGTTAACTCGCAGTTATCCATGGGGCAAAGCGGCACATCGAGCGCCATCTCAGGGAGGGTGGCGGACCCGACAGGCGCGGCGCTTGCCAACGCGGAAGTTATAGCGACCGATGTGGATACGAAGGCCACCCGCGCCGGACAAACCAACGGCGACGGCCGGTTTCTGTTTTCCGAGGTGAATCCCGGCACCTATACGGTGACGGTGAGGGCAAGCGGATTCGCGGAGCAGACATCGCGGCCGGTTGCCGTTGCGGTGGGACGCACGGTGGCGTTGAATCTGAGCCTTTCCTTGTCATCGACAACGCAGAGCGTGGAAGTGAAGGCCGAACAGGCAATGCTCAGCCTGGAGAACCCGAATACCACGACGATGCTGGAAAGCAAGACCATCGCGAGCCTTCCCAACCCCGGACAGGACCTGACGTATATCGCTCAGTTTGCACCGGGAGCGCTGATGAATACGGCGGGGTCATCTAATGACGCCAAAGCCCCCGGCGGCTACGGCAACGTGGAATTCAACGGACTGCCCGCAACCTCGAACGGTTACATCCTGGATGGATACGACACCAACGATCCGTGGCTGGGGCTGAACATTGGATTGTCGACGAACCTTGTGATTGGCCTGGACGCGGTCGAGGAAGCGACCGTGAATACAAACTCTTACTCGGTGGATCAGGGAAGATATGGCGCGTCGCAGGTGAATTACTTCACCAGGTCCGGAACCAACAGATTTCACGGCGACTTATACGAGATATGGAATGGCTCGCTGTTGAATGCGGAAGACTACTTTCTTCACGCCAATGACACAGCAGACAACATTGAGAAGAAGCCACGCTCGACGGTCAATGAGTTCGGGGTGAGCGTGGGCGGACCTGTCCGGAAAGGCAAGCTTTTCTTCTTTGCCCACTATGAGGGAGTCCGGATTGCGTTGCCTCTGGTGACGCAGGCAGTCGTCCCTGCGCCCGCCTATCAGCAGTACGTGCTGGGCCAACTGGCACAGGGCGGGACAGACCCGATTACGGGAACCGCGCTGCCGGCGCAGCCTGGGGAGATTGCGTTCTACCAGTCGATGTTCAGGCTCTACAGCAATACGGACGGCACGCCGGTCCCAGTAAGTTCCTGCCCGTTGGACGCGGGCGGGGCGATGCTTCCGGGGAGCCAGACAAACGGCAACCTCTTTAACGGAAGCGGCTGCGCGAACCAGCGGCAGGTATCGATCACGAACGATGATACCGAGAATCTTGTGGTGGTGAAGATGGACCACACCATCGATCGAAACAACAGCGTCTGGTATCGCTTCCAGCAGGACACGGGGTTGCAGGCCGCCTATACGGATCCGATCAACTCCATTTTCGACTCCTACTCGCCGCAGCCGCAACGGACGCTGGTTGCCGGGTACACGCATGTCTTCAGTCCGAGCCTGGTGAATCAATTCAACCCCGGCGCGAGCTGGTACTCGAGTATCTTCGAGCCCAACAACTTCGCGCAGGTGCGGCAGACATTTCCCATTGTGCTGACGGCGGGCACCAATAACGCACCGTTTACGACCGTGGGAGGCAACGACAACACCTATCCCCAGGGACGCAATGTTACCCAGTGGCAGATCAACGACAACCTGATCTGGACACGGGGCAGAAGCACTTACAAGTTTGGCGTCAATACGCGGCGGATCGACGTAAGCGACTACGATCTGGGGGAAGGAATCGTACCTACCGTTGTCTATAACGATCTTGCGCAGTTCACTTATGGCGCGGCCTATACGGCAAGCCAGACGTTTCCCGTCTCCCTGAAGGAGCGGGTGTCGGCGGGGAATATGGATTTGTATGCGATGGATACTTACAAGCCCACGGAGCGGACGACTATGACGGTTGGGGTGCGCGCGACCTGGAATACAGATCCCGTAAATCAGCAAAGACTGTTCGCCCGTCCGGCGGGATATTTTTTGGATTTGTCTCACAATATCGGCCAGCCTCTCGATCAGGTTATCGAGACCGGGGTTAGCGGCCTGTTTCCGTCTACGCCACCGTTGGTTTGGCAGCCCCGCGCCGCCGCGGCCTACGAAGTTAGCCGCGGGGCCGTGGTGCATGCCGGGTTCGGCGTCTTCAACGACATTATTCCGGCGCAGATCGCCGACCTGGCCGCGACGAACGCCCCTTACGCGCCGACATTTGTGGGCGGGACCGGCGGACAGGCGGGCGGCCTTGGGATTGCGCCGAACGTGAACGGCAGCGCGGTGGATGCGACCTTTAGTGCCGAGCAGAGCTTCCAAAGTGTCTTTGCTGCGGGCGCGCCGCCATGCACGGGAATTGCCGCGGGGGCGCCGACATGTCCCCTGGCGGTGAGCATGAATACCTTTCCGAGCGGAACGCTCAAAACTCCGTATTACTACCAATACAATGCCGGGGTGGAAGTGCAGGCGGGCGCGCGGGGCGCGGCGCGGATCGACTATGTTGGAACGCGCGGCGTCCATGAACCGTATCAGGTGGAGTTGAACGGCTACCAAACTGTCTGTGACGGGTGTTTTGCTCCCTATTCCTACCAGAAGCCGCTGGACCAGAGATTCGGCAGCGTCAACGAGTTTCAAACCAACGCGAACAGCAGTTATTCAGGATTGCAGGCCGGTATCACCGAGCAGTTCGGCGGCCTTACCTTGCGAGGGAATTACACTCTCAGCCATTGCCTGGATGAAGTATCGAATGGAGGATTGCTCTCCTTTTCCACGCAGGGAATCCTGTCGCCGCTGCCGGGGGAACTCAGCCGCCAGCATGGAGATTGCGACTATGACGTGCGGCATAACATATCGGCATTTGGGATATACCAGATACCGTTCAAGTCTTCTCACGCGCCTCTTCGGGCGGTGTTGGGCGGGTGGTCGTTCTCGGAGACGGCGTTTTTTCACAGCGGGCTTCCGTTTACCGTGCTCAGCCAGCCTTACACGGCCAATGGCAACGGCATCTTTCAGAGCAGCGGGCCGCAGTTTGCGCGCAGAGTTCAGGGCGTGCCGCTCTACCGGAAGACGCCTTACGACGGCGTAACCGTGGCGGGGACGCGGCAGTGGCTGAATCCGGAGGCATTCGTTTCCGTGGTCGATCCGGCGACGGGGGCGTGCACGGGCGGAGACTCCGTGAGCAATTGCCAGTTTGGAGACTCGGGGCGAAATACGGTTCGCGGGCCGCACTTCACTTATTCGGACATCTATCTGACCAAGAGAATCCCGCTCCGCGAGGGGATGTCGTTGCGCTTCGACACGCAGATGTTCAATGCGTTCAATCATCCCAATTTTGCGCTGCCCGGCAATGTGGAAGCGGGCGTGCCGGGAAGCTACATTCCAGCGAAGTTCGGGACGCTGGAAAGCACCGTCTCGCCGCCGACGGGTTTGCTCGGCGTGGGCCTGGGCGGAGACAGTTCGCCCCGGATGGTTGCATTTCAAGCAAGGATTGAGTTTTGAGGAGGCTGGGGACCAATTCCTTGTCCCTGATGAACTACTATAGAAGCGATGCAGATTCTATCCGCAGTCGAGATGCAGGCCTGTGACCGCTTGACCACCGAGCGGTTCGGGGTTCCGTCTATCGATTTGATGCGTGCGGCAGGGGCGGCCGTGGCGGCATTTGCGCGGCAGCAGTTTCCGCGGGCGCGGCGGGTGACGGTGGTCTGCGGCCGCGGCAACAACGGCGGCGACGGCATGATGGCGGCGCGGCTGCTGGCCAATGCAAGGCTGGAGGTGACCACGCTGCTGCTGGGGTCGGCCACCGGGCTCACGGGAGACGTTGCCGTGGCGTGGCGCGAACTGACCGAGCCGGCGCATGGGGCGATTCATGTGGTGACTGCGGCGAGGGATCTGGCGCGGCACAACAGCGCGCTGGAGGCCGATCTGATTGTGGACGCCCTGTTCGGCACGGGGTTCAGGCCGCCGCTGAGGGGGCCGGCGCTGATGGCGAGGGAGTGGCTGGCGGACAGCCGGGCGCCGGTGCTGGCGGTGGATTTGCCCTCCGGGTGGCCGGCGAATGCGACTGGAGCCACGGCGGAGGGCCCGGTGTTCACTGCCGATGCAGTCATCACCTTTACGGCGCCCAAGCCGGCGCACGTCTTTGGGCAATTGACGCGGCGGTGGGACCAGCCTGTGGTGGTGGCGCCGATCGGGTCGCCGGAAGAGGCGATCGTTTCGGTGCTGGGAGTGGATTGGGCGGGGTCGGCGGTGGAACTGGTCCAGGCGCCGCGCGCGGCGGCGGCCCACAAGGGCGACTTTGGGCACGTGCTGGTGGTGGGCGGAACCTATGGGACGGCTGGAGGCAAGGCGGGCGCGCCGGCGATGGCGGCTCTGGCTGCGCTGCGGGCCGGGGCCGGACTGGTAACGGCGGCGGTTCCCTCCCGGGCGCTGCCGCTAGTGGCCGCGGTTGCGCCGGAGCTGATGACCTGGCCGCTCAAGGCAAGCGCGGAGGGCCACATCTCGGCGGAGAACCTGGCTGCGGAAACCTTGACGGCGCTTCTGGATGGGAAGACGGTGCTGGCTATCGGGCCTGGCCTGGGGCAGAGCCCGGAGACGGTGAAGTTCACCATGGGAGTGCTTGCAGAAACCAATATACCGGCGGTGATCGACGCCGATGCGCTGCATATTGTGGCCGTCGATCCGGGGCTGCTGGCGCAGTTGGCTCACCGCAACGAGCGCGTACTGGTGCTGACGCCGCATCCGGGGGAGATGGCGCGGCTGGCTGGGATTACGGTGGCCGAGGTGCAGGCCAGGCGGCTGGAAGTGGCGCGAGGGTTTGCCGAGCGGTTCGGCGTGACGGTGGTGCTGAAGGGCGCGCGGACGCTGATTGCGCATCCCGACGGGAAGGTGGCCGTAAATACGACCGGGAATCCCGGCATGGCCAAAGGCGGCAGCGGCGATCTGTTGACCGGACTGGTGGCCGGGCTGCTGGCGCAGTATCCCGAGGACGCGGCGCGGGCGGTGGAAGCGGCGGTATACCTACACGGACTGGCCGCGGATTTGGCCGTGCGCGAGGGTGATGAGCACACATTGCTGGCCACCGACAGCCTGGCGCAGCTTTCCCGGGCTTTTCACTTTGATTCGCGCGGGGAGAACGGGTATGTTTGGTTGCAGGGGGCATTGCATGCAGCAGCCCCTCATGAGGTTCCGGGATGAGCAATGCCGCACCTGTAGCCGAAGGCCGGATTCACGAGTTCACCACCATGAGCGGGGCCGACACCATCGAGGTGGGCCGCAAGCTGGCGCGACTGCTGAAGCCGCCGCAACTGCTGCTGCTGCGCGGCGACCTGGGCACCGGAAAAACCACGCTGGTGAAGGGGATTGCACAGGCTCTGGACGCGGCCGAGCCGGACGAGGTGACCAGCCCCACCTTCACCCTGGTGCACGAGTACGACGGGGCGCTGGACGGCAAGCCGGTGAAGCTGTTTCACCTGGACGTGTATCGGCTGGAAGGCGAGCGGCAACTGGAGACGCTGGGCCTGGATGAGTTACTAACTCCTGACGCGCTGGTTCTGGTGGAGTGGGGCGATAAGTTCAAGAGCATCCGCAAGAAGGCTACCGGAGAGATTCTGATCGCCTCAGAAGGCGGCGACGCGCGCAAGATCACGGTGACGCTGAAGGAATAGAACTAGAGAATAGTTTCGCGTACTCGCGAAAAACTTGCTGAAGGGCCTTTGCTTGCGGTTGCCGGCTTGGTTTCACCGTGCGGGCAGCTCACAGAATCCCTGACAAATCTTTGGTATAATTCCAGCCATTCGGTTGTCTTTGCGTTTTGCGCTGGCGCAGAACCCTGGTTTCTGGCAAATTTCGAGGGTTTCTTATGTCCATCGTTGGCCGTTCCGCCTTTCATCGTTCAGGATTTTGCTTTGTCGCTCTTGGCATCTATTCCGTGCTCTTGGGCGGGTGTGGCGGAGGGGGTGGAACTGCCCCGCCGCCGGCTGGGGACTTTTCGATTTCCGCTTCGCCGCCGAGCCTGACTTTGAACAACGGCCAAAGCCAGACGGTTACCGTCAGCGTGGGAGAAGTCGACGTTTTTACGTCGAGCGTCAGCATAGCCGTGAGCGGTCTACCGGCGGGAGTTACTGCCGCTCCGGCGACGTTCAGCCTGACACCGGGAGGTCGGCAGCAGGTAACGCTGACTGCGGCGGCCTCGGTTGCGGCTGGCACGGCTACGGTCACATTTCAAGGCACATCCGGCAGCCTGAGCCACAGTTCGCAGGTTTCCCTGAGCGTCGTGGTTCTTCCGCCGAATTTTTCAATCTCCGCGACACAGTCAAGCCTAAGCATCGATACGGGAGGCAGTCAGAATGTGACGGTCAGCGTGACAGGGTCCGGCGGCTTTGCGTCGAGCGTGAGCATGACTGTGAGCGGCTTGCCGGCGGGGGTTACGGCAACGCCGGCTTCTTTTAACCTGATGCCTGGGAGTCAGCAGGTGGTGGCTCTCAATGCGGTGGCAACGGCCACAGTGGGCACGGCTACCGTCACTTTTCAGGGTACATCCGGTAGCCTGAGTCAAAGCGCGCAGGTGGCATTGAGCGTGGTTGCGGCGGTCACCGGAGCGCATCCACCCATACGCACGCAGTATGTGCGCACGAACTCGTTCTACGACCCGAATTCTATGCAGTATGCACCACCCCATTTCAGTGTGTACGATCCGGTGCATAAGCAGTTTTTCGTGAGCAATCCCTTCATGAACGAGATCGATGTCTTCAGCACGACGCAGGAGAACGAGATCGCGACGATTCCAGTTCCATTGGCATGGGGGATTGATGTTTCACCCTACAATGGGAGCCTTTATGCGGGCACGTTGATCGGGGATCTTTATCAAATTGACACGTCCACGCTCACCGTGACCACTCGGTACCCTGAGGCCTCGATAGGTCCGAGCGGCTTTCCCGCACTCACAGCGTTGGTTCTATCCGATGGGCGCCTGGCCTTGCAGGGAACAACGGAATTGGGGATTCTCGGAGTCGATGGCTTTGGCAGTTCCGCAGTATGGAACCCTGTCACCAATGCCCTGGATACCGGAACAAACGGCAGCGTTTGCGATGTCGGGCACGAGGGGGGATTTGCGCTCAGTGGAGACAGGACGCGTATTCTCGTGACCTGGGTAGACACAAGCGCCAGCGCCCCAATCTGTTCTTATGACCCTATAGCACAGGTTGCAACGTATGGGTCGTTGCCGACTCCGCTTGGCTCACCGGTAAAGGAAATCATTCCCACTCCCGATGGAACACGCTTTTTCCTGACAACAAATCTTCAAGGAGTTGTTGTCTTCGACGCGAAGACGGTTCAGATGATTGGCCAGATCACAAACCCAAATTCAAACGGTCCTGGCGATGCGGGTACTGAGATTCCAAATGCGGCCGGTAGTGGAGTCATTAGCCTGGATGGGAAAACGCTCTACTTGGCCAACCAAACTTATACGTTTGGAGGCGCAGGAGGAGCACTCGGCGCATATGACACGACTACATATCAGCAGACAGGCTGGGTTCCGAGTTTTTCGGTTTTCGATTCGCAAAATGTAATCCTCCCCGGCGCTATCGATGAGACAGGGCTGATTGTGGGACCAATAGGGCACGGAGTCGCATTCAACGATGCTTCGCAGTTAGAGGCGAACGCACCAACGCAGTTCGTCTCCACGTACGGTGGCGTATCCACTGGGCCTTTGACAGGAGGCACGTCGTTAGACACCTTCCTGGCGGCGGACGTGACGGATAATGCCTCTTTAAGCCAAATCTATGTTGGGAATATCCCTGGATCCGACGCTTCCTTCTCCACGAGTCCGGGGAATGAGAACAACGCGCAGGTGACCACTCCGCCCAGCAATCAGGCGGGCGCGGTGGATTTGGCCGTGGTCCTGAGCGATGGGGGAGTCGGCATTGCGGTGGAAGGGTTCAGCTATGGACCAACGATCCTGGAGGTCATTCCCAACGGAGCTACGGCGGATGGGGGGCAGACCGGCGCGATCATTGGGTACGGGTTTGGGGATTCCACATCGGGGATACAGGTGACTGTGGGCGGGCAATCCGCTCCCGTCACAGCGGTATACAACTATCCGCCCATACAACCCTATCCTTTCCCCGCGAATTCACTTCAATTCACTATCCCGCCAGGGACGGCCGGGGCGGCCGTGGATGTTACGGTGACTACGCCTTCGGGTTCTGCTACCGCGGCGGGAGTATTTCACTACACAGCCGCAGCTCAGACGTATCCGGTCACGGCCAATCTGCAGGCTGGGATTTATGATGCGGGCAGAAATCTTTACTATTTTGCGGACCAGGCGCAGATTCAGGTTCTGTCGGCGAGCACAGGGAAGTGGCTCTCGCCGATTGCCCTCCCAGGAGTAAGCAGCAAGACTCAGTTGCTGGCAATTTCCGAGTCCCCCGATGGTACTCAGCTTGCAGTTTCCGACTACGGAGATCAGGCCATCTATGTACTTAATCCAGATAGCCCGGCGTCTGCGACGAGTTATCCGATGTCATTAGAGAACGATGGATTTCCAGTTAACCTTGCACCAAGCGGTCTTGCCGTCACAAACGCCGGAATGGTTTACTTCTATACAGGCGATATCGGTGGAACTGGAGACCCCGCGCTACACAAGCTTGATACTTCGACCAGCTCGATCACCGACCTTTACATTTTAATCTCTGGGGCTAAAATGTACCCGCCAAGCGGAAGTGTTGAAGACAGCTACGTGCGTGCCATTTTGAGTCCAGATGGCAAACTAGTGTACATGGGCTATTACATCATCGATACATCAAGCGATCAGATTATAGGCACAGCTTCAGGCGTTAGCGGCGGCTTTCCGGACTTCGCAATTTCAGGTGACGGAGACACTTTGGATGCTGAAGGAGAACTTACCGATTACTTGTTCAACACGGAAACAGAAACAGCCTATATCGATTGGGAGACATGGTTCCCAACTTCCGTGGGCGGGCAGAAGCTCAACCATGACGGCAGCATCCTGTTTCAGCCGCTTACTGATGGGATCGATATGATTGCTCGAAACACCGGTCGCCTACTCTACCGTATCCAGATTCCAGTTACACCGGCCAATGTTTACGATCCGCTTGTGGTCGCCGAAGGGCAAAATACTCTTGCCGTCATCACTGCAACCGGCGTATCGTTTGTCGATTTAAGCAGTCTTCCGATTTCGGCGGAGTATACGCAGCCGTTTCCGGCTGCGACTCACACCAGGATGGGAAGTACGGCTTACAGACAGACGGCTCCGCCAAGCAGGCGCGCTGTTTCGAGCCGCGCGGAGCAATTGAGCGCACGGCCCAGGCTACGGCACAGGCTGGAGAAGCCCCATTATTCTGTTAAAACCCCATGATGTTATAGCCGCAATCGACGTAGAGGGTTTCGCCGGTGACGGCGCTGGCGAGGTCGCTGGCTAAAAACAGCGCGGCGGAGCCGACTTCGAGCTGGTCAACATTGCGGTGCAGCGGAGCGCGGTCGGCGTGCGCCCTGAGCATGTCGCCGAGGGCGCCGACGCCGCGGGCGGCCAGGGTCTTGATGGGACCGGCGGAGATGGCGTTGACGCGAATGTTTTTGGGGCCGAGGTTCCAGGCCAAATAGCGGACGGTGGCTTCAAGAGCTGCCTTGGCGACGCCCATGACATTGTAGTTAGGCACGACCTTCACGGAGCCGAAGTAAGTGAGGGTAATGATGCTGCCGCCATCGGTCATCAGCGGGGCGGCGGCGCGGCTGACGGCGATGAGGGAGTAGACGCTGACGTCGTGGGCGATGCGGAAGCCCTCGCGGGTGGTGGAGAGGAACTCGCCGCGGAGTTCCTCCGCGGGCGCGTAGGCGACGGCGTGGACCAGGATGTCGAGCTTGCCGTATTTCTGCTGGAGGGCGGCAAAGAGGGTTGCGATTTCGGCGTCGTTGGAGACGTCGCACTGAAAGCCGGCGGCGCCGGGCAGCTCGGCGATGAGCTCCTCGGCATCGGGCTTCATGCGCTCATTTTGATAGCAGATGGCCAGGGTTGCGCCGGCCGCGTGCAGTTTTTGGGCAATGCCCCAGGCGATGGAACGCTTGTTGGCCAGCCCGAAGACGACGGCCGTCTTACCCGCCAGATTGATCATGCTTTGTTTCTTCCTCCATGGTCCGTGAACAGGCTTGGTCAGATTGCTCAAGGGAATGCCGGACCAACCAATTCATAGAATATCAGCGAATATCAGCCGCCCAGCTTCATCCGCCCAAATCGACGAGCTCTACCTTGCCCGTAGGGCGGCCCAGGAAGCGGGAACCGAGGCGCTCGAATTGGCGAGGAACGGTTGAAGTGTCGAGATATTAGACTCAAGACATGATTCGCAACCCGATCCATTCAGACATTCCGGGCATTCGCGCCCTGATGGAAGCCGTGCCGGGGTTCTGGCAATCGGGGTGGTCTGAAACAACGCTTGCCCAGGCAATACGGACGGCGGACGGGCTGGCCTTTGTGTGGGAAGACGAATCTCAGATTCTTGGATTTGTCTGCGCCCACGATCTTGGCTTCCGGGCGTATTTGAGCGAACTGGTTGTGGATGCCGGGGCTCGACATCAAGGAATTGCGACCGGTTTGCTTGCGGCGGTTGAAGAAGCTCTTCGCGGAAGAGGTCAGCAGGTGCTCATTGCCGACGTGTGGCGCGACGCTGTTTCTTTTTACAGATCGCGTGGTTGGGAACCACCGGATGCCATTCTCCTCAGGTATCGACTGACGGTTGGTGATTGATTCTCTTGAATTAGTCTCAGGCCGGCGCGGTGGAATTGACCACTGGGTGTGCTCAGGAGCGCGCAGGATGACTGTTTCGACTGGGGTATGGGCCCGGCAGCGGGCCGATCAGCCGCCGAGGTCGACCAACTCGACCTTGCCGGTAGGGCGGCCCAAGAAGCGGGAACCGAGGCGCTCGAATTTGTCGACGGAGTCGGTGGCGAAGCAGCGAATATGGAGCTGCGCGCCCGGGTCCTTTGCGGACGGGTCCTTCGCGGACGGCGGACGTTGTTCCATGTTGTGCTGGGCGAAGAGGAGCACGGCGGCGTCGGCGGCGGAGTCGGCGGAGTCGATGACCTGGAGGCCGGCGGGGACGGCGCGTGCAAGGATGCGTTCGAGGAGCGGGCGCAGGAGCGGGTAATGGGTGCAGCCGAGGACCAGGGTGTCGGGGTTGAGGCCCTGGGCGGCGGCCTCGGCGGTTAATTCTTCGAGATAGATGCGGATGACTTCGGCGGTGACGGCCACCTGCGGTGGGGCAGACGCGGCTTGCGCCGCGGAGGGTCCGGTGCAGGACGCAGGGAAGGCCGATGCGCCGGTCCAGCCCTCCTCGACCAACGGGACCAGCAGCGGGCAGGCCTTCTCAAGGGCGCGGAGGCCCTGGGCGCGGCAGGCGACGGCGTAGGCGTGGCTGTGGACGGTGGCGTCGGTGGCGATGACCAGGACGTCGCCAGTGCGGGAGGCGGCGCGGGCGGCTGAGGCGCCGGGCTCGATCACGCCGAGGACCGGGACGGGGACGGCGTCCTGAATGGCGTCCAGGGCCAGGGCGCTGGCGGTGTTGCAGGCGATGACGAGGAACTGGGCGCCCTGCTCGCGGACCAGGAACTGGGCGCTCTGGACGGCGTAGCGGGCGATGGTGCGGCGGGACTTGGAGCCGTAGGGCAGGCGGGCCGTATCGCCGAGAAAGGCGAAGCGGGCCTGCGGGAGGCGCTGAATGAGCGCGCGGAGGACGGTGAGGCCGCCGAAGCCGGAATCGAAGACGCCGATGGTGGGAGCGGCGGCCTGACTGGTTGCTTCAGGGCTGGCGGCAGGCCTGGTTTCGGGGGTGGTCATGGTTGTGGTCATGGGTGTGCTCCCTCGGAGGGGACGGCTTCAGCGGCAAGATAGGTGCGGGTGAGGTCGGCGTGGCCGGCAAGGGTTGCGCGCTGCTGGCCGTCGACCAAGAAGCGGACCTGTGTGACGCGGGGCAGGTTGGCGTGGAGCGTGGCGCAGATGGAGAGCAGGGTGAGGGTTTCGGTTTCAAGGCCGGAGGGGTGGCTGGCGGCAAAACTGCCGGTCAGGTTGACGACGGCGAGCTCGGGGCCGGACTGGCTGGAGTTGGTCTGGCCGGGATTGGATGCGGTGGATTTGGAGGTGCGGGAGCCGCGATTCAATCGCGTATCAGGTCCCGTGTCCAGTCGCGTGTCCAGTCCCGTGTCGGGTCCCGAATTGGGGGTCTGGGCCGGCAACAGGAAGACCTGGGCGACGGAGCCTGCGCCGCCGGGGACGGGGTGGGCGGCATCGGGAGCGGCGTAGAGGTCGAAGAGCTTGCCCAGGATGGCGCGGGCGCGCGCGCCGGGGTCCAGAGGCAGGGGCAGGGATTGGATTTGGGCGAGCAGGGAGCTGTCGGCGTCGTTGGCCACGAAGAGGGTAGCCTGTTCGGCGGGCGCGACTTCGGGAGCCCGCGTGGGCGCGGAGTCCTGGCCGGCGACCAGCCGCTGGTGAGCGCGCTCCCGCAACTGCCACAGCACCACGCCCATGACCACCGAAGTCAGGAGCAGGACGATGAAGAGGATGGTCTGGTGGCGGGGAATCACGGGCGGGCGGCCTCCATGCGCCAGGCATCGGTACGCCATTCCAGCAGCGCAGCGGCCAGCGCCCCGGCCACGCGGGCCTGGTAGCCGGGATCGTCCAGGCCGGCGGCCGGCGCATGGCTGGAGTCGCGGCCGGAAGCGAATTCGGGGGCAACCTCGACGGCGACGGCGGGGCAGGCCATGCTGTCGAGGGCGGGCAGCGCGGCGCGGCCCAGGGTAACGTTGAAGCCGGCGTGGAGGAGAGCGGAGTTGAGCACTCCGGCCAGGGCCAGGCTGCGCGTGACCCAGGCGGCCTGCGCGGTCTTCCAGGCGGCGAAGCGGGCGGGCTGAGCGGGGGCCAGCGCGGAGGCAAAGAGGTGGACGCCGGAGCCGCTCTCCGTGGCGTGGAGGCTGAGGCAGGCGGCCGCGTAGGCGTGGTTGGCGAGCTCAGCGCGGCGGTTGAGGTCTACGGTGGAGTCAAATTCGCGGGTGGTGACCACCTGGATGCCGCGCGCGGCCAGCAGCGAACGCAGCCTGACGCTGAGGGCAAGAGTGATGGACTTCTCCGCCTGGCCGTTGCTCAGACGCCCGCCGGGGTCGTCGCCGCCGTGGGCGGCATCCAGCACAACCACAAACCGGGGCTGCGGAGCGGCGGGAGCGAGGGGGGCCTGGGCGGCCAACTGCAAGGCTGCCGCGCAAGCCGCCAGGGCGCAAAGATGCAAGCAGATTCGCGGCGCCGGGCTAAAGGCTGCGGAAAAGGGCCGGATTTCGAGCTTTGACGGCAAAAAGCTTACCTGAAGGGCTAAAGTGTCTGCGTGAGAACGCCGTTGCTCCCGTGCAGCGGCGGTGTTGTTTCAAGACTCCAAATACCGGTTCGAAGCCCGCCTTGCGCCGCGCCGAGGGAGACCGGGATTTGCGCGCGCATGTTGCTCAAGAGAATCCATCTCTTCCGGCCAGGTTTGCGATTGCCGGAGGTAGTTCAAGGATAGGGCGAAGGCGGTTGCGGGTCAATGCGGGGCCTCGCCGTTGGTGGAGATAGAGCGAATTGGGAGGCTTGGTGGTTTTCAGGTCTCAGAAAAGCGAGACCTGGGATGTCCCGCAAGCCCCAAAACTATCGTGCGATAATTAGGTCTGATAATATTGCATCAACGTCTACGCAAAAAGAAAAATGTGCTCTATAATTTCAGTTGGGAGGATTCCCAATGGGAAAGACAAGCGAAGGAAAGGAATACGCACACAACAAGGGCGAGTCCGACTATAGCAAGTCGGGAGGCCAAGTTAACTCCAACCCGCTCACCGAGATCTTTCATCCAACCTACAATCCTCCGAGTAATTACGAGAAAGAGTACAAAGAGGGTTGGGACAACGCCAAAAAGCAGGATTAAGTCGGCCTCCACTCTCATGGAGTGTGGCCCAAATGTCAGAAGCTTAGATTGACACCGAGACTGAGCGCTTCGTGTCTCGCCTTAGAAATGACTTGGGGCACCTGTCTTAATGAACGACCCCGTGATGTGGGATACACGAGACCGGCTAAAGGCCTGTGAAGCCGGTCATCGGCAGATTTAGCTTGTCGAAAAGAATCTTGTTTCGTTTCTTCGCATCTCGAAGAAGCTTCGTGTAGGAGATCACTTCA
>JBEKZR010000060.1:0-13787 GCA_049509715.1 Occallatibacter sp.
CCGCTTGAAGCGGCTTTCGCCTGCCCGCGAGATGCGCTTGGCGTAGGCCACATCGGCGCCGGCGTCCATCGCCGCCATCATCTCAGGCAACAACTCCGGGGGATCCTGCAAATCGGCGTCGATCAGAAGCACTCTTTTGCCTTGCGCTAGGTCCAGGCCCGCTGACAGGGCCAGTTGATGCCCATGATTCCGGGATAGATCTACAATGACAACATTCTCATCCCGGCGTTGTATCTCCACCAGATTCTCCGCCGTCCGGTCCGTGGAGCCGTCATTCACGAATATCATTTCAAAAGATATTTTCATATCTTCAAGAACACGCCGCATGCGGCGGTGAAACTCATCTATGCACTCCTCCTCGTTATGACAAGGTGCAACAACGCTTACATCGACAGCCTCGCTTGGTTGATCGCATTTCATGCCGCCCTCAGCTGGATATTTCGCCACAAGCCATCTCCTTATATCTCCTGCGCAACTCGCTGGAAGTCCTGCTTCCGGCTCCTGAACGCATTCACCGCAACTGGCTTTCGATCGCAACGAGGGCTTCCAAACCCAGTCGTCGCGGGCAACACAAAGAGCATTGTACTATCACCTTCGGCATCCCGAGCGGATCCGGCTCCGTGCCCATCTCTCATATAATGCGAGGATGCCGACTTCTATCGATCGCACCGGGCGAGCGGAACAAAAGGGCTCATCCCGCTGGCTGCTTTCCATCATTATTCTTGCGGCCTTTGCCATCCGCCTGGTGGTGGTCTGCTTCACCTATCGCGGTCTGCCCGACGCGGATAAATTCTACGAGCAGTTCGGCTGGGAGATGGGCTGGATTGCGCGCGCGCTGGCCAGCGGCCATGGATTCAGTTCGCCGTACTTCCCCTGGAGCGGACCCACCGCGATAGAGCCCCCGCTTTATCCTGCTCTCCTCTCCGCCGTCTTCCGGCTCTTCGGCATCTACTCGCTTGCCTCGGGATTCGTCATCCTCTCCATCAACAGCCTGCTCAGCGCCCTCACCTGCATCCCCGTATACTTCAGCGCCAAGTATTCCCTCGGCGCGCGCGGCGCAAAGATAGCAGCCTGGGCCTGGGCCTTCTATCCCTTCGCCATCTACTTCTCCGCCGGCCGCGTCTGGGAGTATGCCCTGACCGGCCTGCTCTTCACCACCTGCTTCTGCATCGCGCAGCGCATTGACCGGGCGGCAAACCCGCTGGCATGGCTGGGTTGGGGCGCGCTCTGCGGCGTTACCGCGCTCTCCAATCCCTCGACACTTTCCACGCTGCCGTTTCTGCTGGCGTTGGCGCTATATAAGGCGCGCCGGTCCGGCGGGCGCTGGCTGTTAAATGGCGCGCTTACCGCTCTTGCCGCACTCGCGGTCCTCACCCCGTGGACGATCCGTAACTACCGCGCCCTCGGCGTCCTCTGCCCGGTCCGAGACAACATCTGGCTGGAGATTTATGCCGACAACTTCGGCAATGCTCCCTGGGATCCCTCCTCGCCGCCGAGCGCTGACAAGCGGCCATATCCGGCCAGCAATCCGGTGGAGTTGCATAAATATCTCGCCCTGGGCGAAACGGCCTATCTGGCAGAAAAGCACGCCCTGTCCATCGACGACTTCAGCCATCATCCGCAATATTATTTTTTAGTTCATCAAACACTGCGCCGTATTCTCTATTACTGGACCGGCTACTGGAGCTTCTCCGCTGCGGAGTTGCAGGCACAGCCATTCGAGCCGGCAAATGTTTTTTACGTTGGCTGCATCACGCTGCTGATGCTCCGCGGCATTCGCCGCTTCTGGCGCCTGAACCGCACAGCGGTCTTGCCCTATCTGGCGCTCATCGGCATCTTTCCGCTCACCTACTATATAACCAATCCGCTGATGGATTACCGCCAGGCTATCGAGCCGGCCATTATCGTCCTGGCGATTTCCGGCGCCGTGCCGTGGAGACGCATGAAGACCGGCCATTTACAACATTGGATCGGCGCGGAACGCGCCTCTTAGCGATGTACCCGGCTACGGCTCCACTTCCACCCCGCGCCAAAAGGCCACGTACCCTTTGATCTTGCGCGCGGCCGGCTTCGGATCTGGATAGTACCAGGCCGCGTCCGGGTTATCCTGCCCGTCAATCAACAGGTTCATATACCGCGCCTGCCCCTTTATGGGACAGATCGAGGTGGTGGTGCTGGGTCGAAAATACTCCCGCTTGAGGCTGCCCTCGGGAAAGTAGATACTTCCCTCAACCGTCTCCGTCGTGTCGCTTTCGGCAATGACTTTGCCATTCCAGATTGCTCGCGCCATGGTCTATTCCGTGTAAATCCAACGCTCATCTCCCCATCGGCCTCAACTCCGGCACGAAAAGGGTAACGGATATGACACTACCAGAGATTCGCTGGCGTGGCGAGTCCGACTGCAATCTGGAAAAGACGAAAAACCCTACTTCGCCTCCGCAATGGACTCGATGTGGACACTCTTCTTCGCCGCATCCGCGGTGGCAGTGATCGTCACATGGTCACCGTAGAAAGCCTTCACCACGTCGGGGTTGTCAATGGTCCAGACCGCTTTCTGGGCCTCGTCCACAAACACCGGGGCCATGCCGCCCTCGATGCACTTTTTTACGCAGGCCGGATTGTCGCCAAGGTGCTTGGCGCCGCACATCGAATCGGAGATCCAGCCGTTCAATTTTGTGGCATCGGCAGCGCGCGCCGCAATCGCCGTCAGGGCAAAAACGGCCAACAGAAGAGCAAGAACACTTTTCATGAGGAACCTCCAGGGGATTGGAAAGTCTCTATCGGCTACCATCATGCTCCACGGGCCGCAATTCGGCAAGGGATTTGAAACTCTACGGTTTCACGGGATATGCATACTGCCCGTGCGATTCCTGCCTGGCCGGCAGGCTGTTCCGCCTGGCTTCCACATTCTTCAGCACCGCCTCGTAGCGCTGGGCGGCGCTTGAAAACCGGTTCACCAACTCGGAGGTCTTAACCAGAAATCCCGGATTCTTCTCCCGGATCGCCGCCAGAATGTGCTCAAACTTAGCCAGCAGAAAGAACCCTTCGGAGTTGCAATCCACAAACAGCTCCGCTGAAACCGCCCCGTGCAGCACCATGGCCGCAGCCATCTCCCAGTAGGTGAGCACCTGCCGCAGCCAGGCATTGTGGGGGTCGGCGGGGTTCGATGCCACGGCAAAAAACTCCTCAGCCGTGGCCGGCCAGAATTCGCCCGTTATCCACGCGCGCGCCTGACGCATCACCGCTTCGGTGCGCAGTTCATAGAGCCTGAGAATGATTTCGGCATCGGCCGGGGTTGCCAGCATTCGTTCCATCACGATTTCTCCGTTGCCCCATATTATCGGATTCGGCCCGAGCGCGTTTCGCTGCGCCCCCTCAGCCGCCGCTCCCTACGCCGGCTGCAACGCCTTCTTCCCGCCCTTTTTCTCCGCCACAGGCCCGTGCGTCTCCGCCGTCGGCTGAGGCGGCGCGTCCCCAATCCGCTTCGAATAGCTGCACGACACCGTGCCTTCCTTCGCCCCAGCCGCCTTCTTGGCCCTTTTCTTCAGCGCCATCAACTCCTCGCCGGCCTTCTTCTTGTTCGGGCATTCCAGATAAATCCCGGAACGCAGCGTCTTCTCCACCAGGTACGGGCTCCCGCACTCCGGACACTTTTGCGCCACCGGCTTCAAATTCGAGGTGAAGTCGCACTTGGGGTAATTCGTGCAGCCCCAGAAGATGTTGCCGCGCCGCGCCTTGCGCTCGGCCAGGTCGCCCTGCCCACACTTGGGGCATTTCATGCCTTCAATCAGGTTCTGCTTTACGTACTTGCACTTGGGATACCCGGAGCAGGAAACGAACTCCCCGTAAGCGCCCTGGCGCAAAACCAGCGGCTTGCCGCACAGCGGGCAGTCCTCGCCGGTCGGCTGCGGCACGGCCTGCTTCTGCTGCTGCTTCTGGCTCAGCTTGCGGAATGTCTTGCAGGGCGGGTCTTCGTTGTACCCAGGGCAGGACATGAACATGCCGAACGGTCCGCGCCTGAGCACCATTACGCGGCCGCAGTTCTCGCAGTACTCCTCGGTCTCGCCGGCTTCCTGCGCCTCGGGCGTATTCATGTCCGGCTTGTCCGCGGTGTTTTCCCTGGTGAAAGTGCAGCTTGACGGGTCTTTCTTGTCGTAAGCCGAACAGGCAAAGAAGGTGCCGAACTTGCCCCACTTCAGAAGCAGCGGCGAACCGCACAGGTCGCATTTTTCTTTGGTCCGCTTCTCCATCCGCTTGATGTTTTCCATGTTCTTGCCGGCGTCCTTGAGCTCTTCCTCAAAATAGCCGTAGAAGCCCTTCAGCAGGTCCGTCCACTTTTCCTTACCCTCTTCAATCTCATCCAGTTCCTCTTCCAGCTTGGCCGTATACGCGACGTCGAAGATATAGGGAAAATTCTTCACCAGTAAGTCGCAGACCACCACTCCGATCTCGGTGGGATAAAAACGTCCGCGCGACCCTCCATGCTTCACCACGTACTCGCGGTCCTGGATGGTGCTTATGATCGACGCGTAGGTCGACGGCCGTCCGACGCCGCGCTTCTCCAGTTCCTTCACCAGCGAGGCCTCGTTATAGCGTGGAGGCGGCTCGGTAAAGTGTTGCTCACTCTCCAGCTTTTCCATTTCCAGCGTCTTCACGCCTTCCAGGCTGGGCAGCCGGCCGGCAGTCTCGTCTTCCTCGTCCTTCTTCTCCTCGGCAACCTCGTAGACCTTCAGGAATCCATCAAACCGCACCACCGACTCGCTGACGCGGAAGTCGTAGGTTCTGCCCGTCTTCGCCGAGACCGCCGCAATCGCCGCCGTAGTCACGTCAAAGACCGCCGCAACCATCTGCGAGGCCACGAACCGCTGCCAGATGAGCGTGTAGAGCTTCAGTTGTTCTTCAGTCAGGTAGCGCGCAATCGACTCCGGCGTCCGCGAAGCGTCAGTAGGACGGATGGCTTCGTGCGCGTCCTGCGCGTCTTTCTTTCCCTTGTATAGATTCGGCGTCTCGGGCAAATACTCGGCTCCCAACTGCTTGCCGATCCACGCCCGCGCCCCGGCAATCGCCTCCGGGGCAACGCGCGGCGAGTCGGTACGCATGTAAGTAATCAGGCCCACCGGGCCCTCCGAGCCTATGGCGACGCCCTCGTAGAGCCGCTGCGCCACGCCCATTGTTCGCCGCACGTTAAAGCCCAGCTTGTTCGATGCGTCGCGCTGCAACTGGCTGGTGATGAACGGAGGAAGCGGCTTCCTCTGTTGCTCTCTGGACTGAACCGAAACCAGAGACCACTCCGCCTTTTCCAGTGCCGCGACCACCTCGTCCATCGACTTCTTATCAGCAAGCGCATTGGCGATGAACTGCTCCTTGCCGTCTTCATCTTTGCCGTTGGCCACCCGCGCCGGCTCACCGTCGATGCCCACAAAGCGCGCCTTGAAGCTCTTGTCCGCCTGCTTCTCCGGATACAACACTGCATTGAGTGTCCAGTATTCCACCGGATTGAAGGCGCCTATCTCCCGCTCCCGCTCCACAATCAACCGCAGAGCCACGGTCTGTACACGGCCCGCCGAGAGCCCCCGCCGGACCTTATCCCACAGCAGCGGCGAAATCTGATAACCCACCAGCCGGTCCAGCACTCGCCGCGTCTGCTGCGCATCCACCAGATTCTGATCCACGTCCCTGGGGTGCTCAAACGCCTCCTGCACGGCCTTCTTCGTAATCTCGTTGAAGGTCACGCGGCGAATCTTCTTCCGCTCCTTGGCCGTAGTCCCCAACTGCAGCGCCAGATGGTACGCAATCGCCTCGCCCTCGCGGTCCGGGTCGGGCGCCAGGTAGATCTCGTCCGCCGCCGCCGCCGCCCGCTTCAGTTGCGCAACCACCTTCTCCTTGCCCGGAGACACAATCAGCGTCGGCTCAAAGGTCCGCTTCTCCAATTCCACGCCAATGTCTCGCTTGGGCAGATCCATGATGTGCCCAACCGATGCCCGCACATCAAAGCCCTTGCCCAGATACTTTTCGATCGTCTTCGCCTTGGCGGGGGATTCGACGATCACCAGTGATTTGCTCATTGCCATCCTTATTACCTGATTACCGAGACCACTCTACCCTGTCCGGTCTGTTTGACTCACAAATGGCTTTTTCCGTTTTCGTTTTGGCTGCCGGTCCAAACCTCCCGGCCGCCCGCTCGTCCCACTCCGCGGAAAAACCATCCACAAATGTTGCACACTACCACGGAACACCGCTTCGTTTCCACTCGGAAGAGTTCCTTTCCTCGCTGGAGCTCCCGTTTTCGGAGCGCGGGAGTGCCGTTCTTGCTGCGGAAAACTGCCCGGAATCCTCCGCCTGGATTCTCCTCGATCGACTTTCCGGGACCTCTTCATGCGGCTCCACAAGCGGTCAAGAGCGCATCGCTGGCGCTGGTTGGAGCATTGCGCCTGGCGCCAAGGGAGTTGCCGTTTTCCCGCCCCCGCGGCACGGCAGGAATAGAATCTGACCCAGGAGAAACCGAATACAACCGGCTGCTCCATAATCAGCGTGGCCACGGCCAGCATTCACGCCGCCTGACTTCATTTCTGAGAGGAACGGTTTATGAGATGCATTCGAAGTGCGATTCCCGTTTTGCTTTTGTGCGGTTTGGCGTTTGCGCTCGCTTCAGCGGACGCCAGCGCGCAGCAGGCCGCGCCCACGCAGCCTCCGCCCGCCATCATGATGCCCAAGGTTACGCCCAACACAAATCTGGTTTCGCCCGAGGTCAATCCCGGCGGCGCCGTCACCTTCCGCATCTGGGCTCCGGATGCCAAGGAAGTGAAGATCAGCACCGAGGGACCCGAGTCCGTTCCCGGAGCAACCAGGGAACAGGCCTTCGCCGCCATGGGCGGCCTGCCGCTCTCCAAGGCCGAGGACGGAGTCTGGTCCACTACCCTGGGTCCATTTCCGCCGGGCGCCTATCGCTACACGTTCATTGTGGACGGCGTCAGCGCAACCGATCCCAAGAACGCCGCCTTCAGCGAGTCGCTCTCCACCGTGCGCAGTCTCTTCGTGATCCCCGGCAACTTCGCCGACGTAAACGACGTGCCGCATGGCAGCGTCTCCACGGTCTACTACCATTCAGTCACACTGGGCCGGACGCGCAGGATGCATATCTACCTGCCGCCTGGATACGAGACCGGGAATTCGTCCTATCCGGTCTTCTACCTGTTGCACGGCGGCGGGGATTGCGACGACTCCTGGACCTCGATCGGCCGGGCGAACTTCATTCTGGATAACCTGCTGGCCGCCGGTCAGGCCAAGCCCATGATCGTGGTGATGCCCGCGGGCCACACCAGCACGAAAATGGATATGAGAGCCCTGGTGACGGATCCGGCATCCGATCCCTTCCTCGGCGATCTGATGAACGACATCATCCCCTATGTCGAGAAGCACTATCGCGTCGTCGCCGATCCGGCGCATCGCGCCATCGCCGGACTCTCGATGGGTGGAATTCAAACCCTCAACGCCGCGGTCCTGCATCCCGGCTTCTTTGCCTATGTGGGCGTCTTCAGCTCTGGCTGGTTCGAGGCTTCGCGCGACCAGTTCGAGCAGACTAACCTGGCCGCGCTCCAGAGTCCGGCCAAGAGCGCCGTCAAGCTCTTTTGGTTCGCCGCCGGCAAGCAGGACATAGCGTTGCCGAATACCGGCCCAGCGGTCGATCTGCTCAAGAAATACGGGTATAACCCGGAGACCCATGTCAGCGATGGCTTCCATGCCTGGAACAACTGGCGGGACTACCTGCATGAGTTCGCGCCCCGCCTCTTTCAGTAGCCGGGCGCCCCAGGGCCTGCACTGAGCTTGCCGAAGTGTCCCGATTCTGAGACCTGGGAGTTTCGCTGGACAGCCTGCCCTGAGCTTGCCGAACGGGCGCGGTCCTCCTCAGGCAGAGGTCAACTGGCTGAAGATGTCGGGAAGATGGACGTACAAAGGCGTCCCTTTGACTTCCAGCCGCGAGGATTCAACCCATTCCGCGCCGGAACACATACGGCCGGAGCGCGTCTTTGGGTCGACGATCCAAACCGTTTCCACGCCCATCGCGCGGTAGTCCTGGGCGCGTTCCTGGGTGTCGGAGTAGCTGTCGTCGGGAGACAGGATTTCGATGACCAGCAGCGGCGGATCGATTATCACATCCGGCTGGGGTCCGGCAGTGAGCACAACCAGATCGGGCACACGAACCCGTTTCTCCGAAACGCGAACCCGCTGTTCCGTGCTGCCGGTAATTCCCCATTGCTTCTCGTGGGTACAAAACCAATGCGCCAAAAGCCATTGCACTCTTGCGTGCTCCCACTTGCCCACGTTGCGCTCCCTGATTTCACCATCCACGTACTCACGGTCAGGCCTGTAGTCGATGCCGAGGTATTCATCGAGCGGGATGTGCAAAATCGTAGCCATGGAAACAGTATGCTCCGAATCAACTGAAAATCCAACTAACTGCTAGTAGGTGCCACGTCAATTCCGCGGCTATATCGCGAAAAGGCTGGGAATCCACGAACTTCAATCCGCCGCCTGTTCCCTGTCTTTTCACATCGTCCTTACGTAATTCTTGCCCGGCAAGCATCGAATGCGGCCCGTCATTTCCAGCTCGAAGAGCGCCGTAAAGACCTCGGAAGACGTCAGTTGAGTCTCCAGTAATTCGAGAATCTCGTCGATCTGCAAGCTCTCGTCGGAGCGCAGAACCTCCAGCACCATTGCTTCTTGCGGCCGCAGAACAGGGTCAGGCAATAAAGATGCGGTAGCCTCCGATTTGGATTCAACTGGCGCCTCCGCCTCAAGTTCCAGGCGCACCTGCGAAGGCAGATCCTCCCACACGTCCTCCCAGGTGGCCACCAGCTTTGCCCCCTGCTTAATCAGAGTGTTAGGGGTCCAGGAACCCTTGCTGGTCACGTTGCCGGGCACCGCAAACAGGTCGCGATTCTGCTCGGCGGCGCAGCGGGCGGTCACCCGCGTGCCCGAGTTCTCCCCCGCTTCCACCACCAGCACCGCGATGCTCAGCCCGCTTAAGATTCGGTTGCGGCGGGGAAAGTTCTGCGGCGCCGGAAAGGTCCCCATCGGCATTTCGCTCACGATCGCCCCGCCGGTGGCCAGAATCTCCTCCGCCAGCTTCTTGTTCTCCTTGGGATAAATCACGTCGATGCCCGTGCCCCACACCGCGACCGTCGGCATGCGCGCCGCCAGGGCCCCCCGGTGCGCGCAGGAGTCGATGCCCCGCGCCATGCCGCTGAGGATCAGCAGCCGCCGCACCGCCAGGTCCCGCGCCAGCATCTCCGCCACTCCCGAGCCGTACGGAGTCGGGTGCCGCGTGCCCACAATGGCGATGGCCGGCCGCGCCAGCAGGCTCGCCGCTCCGCGCACCCACAGCACCGGCGGCGGATCATAAATCTCCTTCAGCCGCTCCGGATACTCCGGGCAACTGTAGCTCACCAGCGTCCCGCCCTGCGCCGACACCCGCGCCCACTCCTCCTCGGCCACCTGCCGCGCCTTGCCGTCAAAGATGAACTGCGCCGCCTCGGCGGGAAACCGCAGCCCCTCCAGCGCCGTCAAGGGCAGAGCGAAGATCTGGCTGGGCGCATCCAACGTCTTCACAGCGTCCAAAATCCGCTTCGGCCCCAGCCCCGGAGACAGCGCAAGCGCAAGCCACGCCAGCCGCTGTTCATCCAACTGGGGCAGCTCGGGCAAAACTACGTTTTGGGGCAGTTTCGTCATCGCGGGGTGCTTCAATCCATCCATTGCCCGCGGCGGTTTTCCACACAGGAAACCTGGACCCCGGTTCTTCTGGATTTTCGCCCACACTAGCCCTGCCGGAGTTCCATGTCAAGCCGCCGGTATTGTCGCCCCGGATTCATTCGAGACACGCCGCGGAATCCTTGGTCCCGCGTTGATAGTCTAATAGTCGTGAGTTCTACCCCAGATCCTCGCCTGCGCGTCGCCGCCATCGACTTCCTCAATACCGCGCCCCTCATGTGGGACTTCGAGCACCCGCCTCTTTCCACCCCGCTCGCCCTCCGCCATCAGATCGACCGCATGTCGCCGTCCGAGTGCGCCGTCCGCTTAGCCTCCGGGCAGGCCGACATCGGCCTCGTTCCCATCGCCGCCCTCGCCACCACCCCCGGCCTTCAAATTCTTCCCGGCTGCACCATCGCCTCCAAAGGCCGTGTGCGCTCCCTGCTCCTGGTCCGCCGCGCCAGCCAGCCGCTTGCCGCCCTGCGCACCGTGGCCGCCGACACCGCCAGCCGCACCACCCTCGCTTACGCCCGCATGCTCTTCCACAAGTGGGGCAACCCGGAGGTCCCGTTTCTGCCCGCAGCCGCAGACCTCGACGCCATGCTTACACGAGCCGACGCCGCCATCCTCATCGGAGATCCCGCTCTCTTTGCCCTCGAAGAGCGCGCCAACCGCTTCGAGCGCACCGGGGAAGAACTCGTCTATCACGACCTGGCCGAAGAGTGGCGCGACCTCACCGGCCTGCCCTTCGTCTCCGCGGTCTGGGGCGCCGTTGTGCGGGGCGGACCTTTGGACGAGAGCATCGTCAGCGACTTTAATCAATCCCGCATCCACGGTCGGCAGAACATCGATGCGCTTGTAACCGAGTGGTCGACCCGCGTCCCCATCCCCGAAGAGACCATCCGCACCTATCTGACCACAAACATTCACTATGTGCTCGATGAGGAATGCATCAAAGGGATGCGCGGCTTTTTCCACATGGCCGCCGAACTCCGCGTCCTGCCCGAATATAACCTATCTTGGGATGAGTCGCTGACTCGCTGACTCGCTGGCTGGTGAAGTGCGTCATGAATTGCTTTACTTATTCGCGACTAATGAGATTGACGGCAAGATATGAGTGTGATATAATTAAGGGAAGCTGTATAGCAGGATTCCAGCAATGGACGCAGTGTCTGGCTGGCGCCATCATTGCCGGACGCGATGGCGAGAATTGTTCATTCAGAACGGCCAGTTTCACGGGAAGCAGAACTTGTCGGATGTTCAGGTGAAGAACAGGCTACAGTCGGCAGCCGGCGGTTGACTCTATTCCGTCGCCAGGGGTTCGTTGTCAGTTTGCAGGGAGGCAAACCAAACATGGAACAGGCGGATTATAAGCTCACTCAAGTCGGCGTTGTTTTGCTGGGGGTTCACGATGCGGCGCGCTCACTGGCGTTCTATCGCGACAAGTTGGGCCTGGAGGTTCAGCGTGAGATCCCTGGTTTCAAGTTCCTGAACGCCGGCGCGGTCACCCTCTGCCTCAGCGAGCCCGCGGCCAAAGTCCGTGGCCAGGTTGCCGGCGCCGGCGAGATCGTCTTCTCTGTTGAGGACGTAACCGCCGCCTATCAAGCGCTGCGAGAGAAAGGAGTCCAGTTCACTCACGAACCACGAAGCGTTACGCCCACCACGAGGGTTGCCAACTTCGATGACCCTGACGGCAACCACCTCTCCATCTTTGGGCCTTAATCGAAATGCCATTGAGAATCTGAAGAGCCGACAGCACATCTATTAGGTCACCGGCGTTATCCAGAGGATATTTCGCTGGGGAAGGCTGATTCACTCCTACGAATTGCAAAAGAGGCAATCCGTTACCTGCGTCCACTACCATACAAATGCAGCGCGTCATAAGTGGGAGTAATCCTGACGAAGGTCGCCAAATGTAAAAAAGCGTTAGACCCACTGCGCTAGCGAACTTGCTATATCTCCCACCGCAGCAGCGCCGCCCCCACAGCAAATCCCGCGCCCACCGCGGCCAGCAGCACCAGGTCGCCCTTCTTCAGCTTGCCCTGCTCGATGGCCGTCTCCATGGCCAGGGGAATGCTCCCCGACGAGGTGTTGCCGTACTTCTCGATGTTGATGATGACCCGCTCCGGGTCCATGCCCAGCCGGTCGGCGGTGGCCGTGATAATCCGCTTGTTGGCCTGGTGCGGAATGAAGCAGCCCAGCTCCGCGCCGGTTACGCCACTGCGCTCCAGCACCTTCGCTGTAGCTTCGGCCATCTTGCGCACGGCAAACTTGTAAACCGCCGGCCCGTCCTGGTGGATGTAGTGCATCTTCTTGTCCACGGTCTCATGGCTCGAGGGGTTCAGGCTGCCGCCGCCCGGCATATACAGTGAGCCGGCGCCCGACCCGTCGATCTCGTACGCATAGTCGATGAAGCCTATTTCGCCCTCTTCCGCCGGCTCCAGCAGCACCGCCCCGGCGCCATCGCCGAACAGCACGCACGTCGTCCGGTCCGTGTAGTCGGTCATGCGCGTATTGGCGTCCGCGCCGCAAACCAGAACCTTCGCGTGCGCCCCGCTCTCCACCAGCTTTGCACCCGCCTGCAGCGCAAACAGAAACCCCGAGCATCCGGCCGAGACGTCGAACCCCCACACGCCCTTCGCGCCGATCCTGTTCTGCACCAGGCAGGCGGTCGAGGGATACATCATGTCCGGCGTCACCGTGCCCACGATGATGACCTCGACCTCGCTGGGCTCGATGCCCCGCGCCCCAAGGCACTTCTTGGCCGCCTCCACGCACATTTCGCTCAGGCCCAGCCCTTTGGCCAGCACGTGCCGCTCGCGGATACCGGTCCGCTCCAGAATCCACTGGTCGCTGGTATCCACCATTTTTTCCAGGTCTTTGTTGGTCAGAACTTGCGGGGGAACGTAGGTTCCAAGCGCCGTAATCTTCGCGCGCCGGCCCACCACAGGGCGAACAGTGAGGCTCAATGCATCTCTCCTTGCGGTTCCGCCGCGGGAACAGCCCCCGGCGCCCAAAAAGCGCCGGGTGACCTACTGCGCCCGTACTAGCCCGTTACCGTTGCTTCCTTCCGGACCTGGCGGGATTGGCGGGATTACGTCGCGTAGGACCCGGCACTGATCGATTTTACCACCTGCGGGCGGCCCATCCGGCTCCCGGCTCGTGCGCGCATTCAGCCCCCGGCCAGGCAGCGAGCGAGTCGAAAGGAGTATTCTGTCCGCGCCGGCAAAAACACCTCCCAGGAGTGAACGAAATGAAGTTCAGCTCGAAGCCCAGCCTCGTCTTGCTGTTTGCCGCCTCGCTTACGGCTGTCCCGTCCGCCTTTACTCAGGGCTTGCCACCGCTGGGGCCGCCGCAGAAGACGGACACAGCCGCTCCGCCCGCCAGTCTGAGCGTCGAAGCCATGAACGCCGACCTGAAAGCCGCCCGCGCCGCCAACCAGGAAAAGCGTTACGCCGACGCCGAAGCCCTGATGCTCAAGGACACCGCGGCCAAACCAGGCCAGGTCTATCTATGGATCGAGTTGGGCCTGGCTCAACTCGGCCAGAAGAAATACGAGGACGCCGAAACCAGCTTCAAAAATGTTCTGGGCACCGGCTCGGCGCCCCAGAATCAGTCTAGCGGCGGCGGCTTCTACGCCGCCGACGGCAGGACGCATTCCGGCGGCGGCCTTCCCGCCCCCGATGCCACCCCCGCCAAACATAACCCTGAGGTTGAAGGCATCAGCCAGAGCAGCTTGGGTGAAATCTACATCCACACCAACAGGATTCCCGAAGCCCAGGCCGCCTTCGACAAGGCAGCCGCCGCCAATCCCGCGCAGGCCGGCCTCTACTACAGCAACGAAGCCGTCTTCTTCTTCCAGATCAACAACGCCCCCGCCCAGCTCGACGCCGCCAACAAGGCCATCGCCGCCGATCCCACCCGCGCCCGCAACTACTACTTCAAGGCCCAGGCGCTCGCCACCCAGGCCACCGTCGATCCCAAGACCAACAAACTCATCCTGCCACCCGGCTGCCTGGAGGCCTATCAGAAATACCTTG
>JBEKZR010000061.1:0-13651 GCA_049509715.1 Occallatibacter sp.
GCTGGCCCGTACCTTCCGCCAGATGCTGGTGATTCTGGAGAAGAACGTGCGCGACTCGCGCGCCATCTGGCAGGCATTGTGGCAGGGCTTCAGGATGCCGCCCTTTGCCGCCGACGATCTCATCCGCCAGGCAAGGCGCTACAAGAGCCGCCGCGACCTGACGCGGGCGCTGCGGCTGGTGGCCCGCGCCGACATGGAACTGCGCTCTTCCCCGCCGGACAAGCGGCTGGTGCTGGAACGGCTGGTCTACGAACTGGCTTCCGAGCCCAAGCCCGCTTCGCCGCTCTTCGCCTCGGCCCAGCTTTCCTTTGAAGTGTGAGGCGCTACAGGGCAGTAATGCCAGGACAACTCCCAGTGTTGGCTATCACTTACGGACAACTCGCGCCTCGGCCACAATCCTGGACGCAGGGATAATCCATTCGGTTCCGGTGGCGCCGGAGCCATGGCAAAGGGGAGCATGATGCCCGATCTATCCGTGGCGGAATCGCAATCGAAAACCTCCTTGAGCCTTCTTGGCCGCCTCTGGAAGCTCGCCAAGGGCATGTCGATGATGTTCCTTTGGGTCGCTGCGGTCTTTGCGGGCGCTGGACGGTTCGATTGGGCGCGCGGCTGGATATGCACCGCTATCTATCTGGTTACGATGACCGTTACAGGCGCGTTGATGCATCGGTTCAACCCTGGCCTGCTGAAAGCGCGCGGCAAATTCATGCGCAAGGATACGAAAGGGTTCGACAAGATATTTATGTCGATCTATTTCCCGCTTACGTTCATTCAGGTTGCGGTTGCGGGCCTGGATGCGGTCCGTTTCCGCTGGAT
Source organism: Occallatibacter sp. (assembly GCA_049509715.1). Taxonomy (GTDB): domain Bacteria; phylum Acidobacteriota; class Terriglobia; order Terriglobales; family Acidobacteriaceae; genus Telmatobacter. Next base: position 817 of record JBEKZR010000061.1, read on the forward strand.
GCCGATGCCGCAATGGACAATATTTCCGGGCATTGCCCTATTCCTGGCCGCCATGGCGCTGACTGCCTGGACCTTCCTGGTCAACCCCTTCGCTGAGACCACGGTTCGCATTCAGTCGGACCGCGGCCATCGAGTGGTCAGCACGGGCCCCTATCGCGTCGCGCGCCACCCCATGTACGTGGGGTCTATCCTGATGTACCCGGCAACGGCGCTCATGTTCGGTTCCGGGTGGGCAATGGCGGTCGCGGCGCTGATGGTGTTTCTGATCGTGTGGCGCACCGGGCACGAAGACCGTTTCCTCCGTCGCGAACTGGCGGGATACCAAGAATACGCGGCCCTCACGCGCTATCGTCTGTTTCCAGGAATCTGGTAAGCCAGAACTCGCTGCTGCGCTGCGGCGTCTCTACCGCACGCCCCGTTCATTCAGCCACAGGCCATAATGCCGGTCGAGGCTCTCGATGTGCTCGGCGAACCAGTTGCACAGGAAGTCGACCAGCGGCCGCATCTGCGCTCCTTCGCCGTATTGCACGCGATGGGCCGACTGCATCATCTGCGCCAGCATGCCGTGGTGCTCGGAGCGGTGCTCGGCCAGGCCGGGAAATGCGCTCTGCTCCATCAGCTGTTCCTCGCTCCAGAAGTGCATGCGCGTGAACTCGATCAGCCGGTCGATCACTTCGCGCAACTGTTCCCGGCCCGCACCGCGCACCAGCGCCTGGCGAAGCTCGGTTATGGTATCCATCAGGATGCCGTGCTGATCGTCCATGGCTCTAACGCCGATGGAACAGGTTTGGTTCAAGGTTAGAACGGTCACATGAGCCTCCGCTAATCACTCATGGAGATATCGACCGTGCCTGCCCGGGCGTTACCGGTAATCTGCACGGTTCTGGTGACCAAGGTTTGCCGCCCTGCGGTTGGCGCGGGAAGAACCTCGGCCGCGACAGGGCGATTTCGTTCTTCGCCGAAGGGTCGCGGCCCGCGAGGAATTTTCGGAAGGAAGGCGCACAATGGAGCTGAGCCTTATGATCACTCCGGCGAATTCGATCGCTGCCTTGCTCACGCTCATTCCGCTTCTGGCAGCGGCGTTCTTTCCGCGGGGCGCGGCCGGGTGGGCGCGCAGGTTTCCTGCGTGGGCGCAACTCGTCTGCCCCGCTGCCTTGAGCGTGCCCTATGTGCTGGTGACGTGCGCTGCCGGGATATTCCGCTGGGGTTGGTTTGCGTTGTATGCCGTGCTTCCCGTCGCGGTGGCAAGCCTGCTTTGGCAGGCCCGGCAGATTGACATCGGCCAGCGCGGCAACTGGCGGGATTTTCTGGTTCTGGCCACGCTTGGCCTGGCGGTCGACCTGCGCTGGTTTGAGGGCGCGTGGCCGGCCCGCCTGGCGATCTTTAACAAAATACTGCTGCTGGACGCGGCCATCTACGGCTTCATCGCGATCCGGCAACTGGAGGGAGTTGGATTCGACCTGCGCCTGCGCCTGCGTGATGCCGCGATTGGACTGCGGGAGCTGGCCTGGTACACGCCCATTGCACTGGCGCTGGGCCTGAGTGTGGGTTTTCTGCATCTGCACGCGGGCTGGCCCGGGCTGGCGCCGATGGCCGGGGCGTGGATCTTCACCTTCTTCTTCATCGCCGTTCCGGAAGAGCTCTTTTTTCGGGGTTGGTTGCAGAATCTTCTGGAGCGGCGCATGGGACGGATTCCCGCGCTGTTTCTGACGGCGGTCCTCTTTGGCCTGTCCCACTTCAACAAGCGGACGGCGCTCTTCAACTGGCGATACGTGTTGTTGGCCGCGGTGGCGGGAGTCTTCTATGGCCGGGCCTGGCGGCAGGAGCGCCGGGTGGGAGCAGCCGCCGTCACCCACGCCTCGGTCGACACGATTTGGTCTCTATGGCTGCGGTGACGGATATGCCGTTGACTGAATTCTGTGCCTGTAGGTCAGGTAGCCGAGGCCAACCCGCATGTTATGGTCCACGGGTCCGGGAACGGTGATGGCGATAGTGATGCCGAGGATGGCGTGCGCCATGGCCAGCGGATAAAGGTTGCGATAGCGGAGAAAGAGCAGGCAGGCGGCAAAGCCCCAGATCAAGGTGACCGAGGTGAGGATGGGATTGGGCAGATGCGCGATGGCGAAGAGGACCGCGGCCATGGCCGCCGCGGATTTAGCGCCCGGCGCGAGCCGCCTGAGCCGCAACAGAAAGAAACATTGCAACAGGAACTGCTGCGCAAAGGTCCAGAGCGCATAGGCCCAGTAGGTCTCGATGAACAGGACGGGTCCGCGCGGCACGCGCAGCGTATGCAGCTTGGCGGCCAAGGCGACGGCCACCGCGGCCACCGCGAGCGCTACACCCGCCACCCAGAGCGAAGGGAAGAAGTTTGCCCTACGCAGGCCCATCGTTTTCAGGCCGTCGAAGGAGATGCACAGAATGGCCACGACCGAGGCGGCCGCAACGCACCAGAGCAGTCGTTGCCAGGGGCGCGGCGTCCAGACGACGAGCAGAATCAGCAAATAGGCAACCGCCAGCTCGAGCAAGTCGCGCCGCTTGCCGCGCGCGGCGACGGAGCACTCCCTGCCGGAACCTGAAGCCCCGCGGTCTTCCATAGAAAGAATGTTAGAGCAGACGGCTGCGGCTATTCCAGGATGATGGCGGGTTCCGGCTCGTGGCCGCGCGTGGTCAGGGTGATGGCCGCGGTCAGAATCAGTGCGCCGCCCGCCCAGGCGTACGGGCCCAAGTGTTCGCCGAGCAACTGAACGCCCAGCCAGGAGCCCATCGCCGGCTCGATGTTCAGGAAGACGCCAGCGCGGGAGGCCGGCACGTGGTGGATACCCCAGTTCCAGAGCAGCGTGGTGGTGGCCGTGCAGAACAGGCCGCTGAAGGCCAGCGCAAACCAGGCGGTGGGGCTCACGTGAGCGAACGGCGGTGGCTGGAAATTGTGATGGGTGAAGGGGCGCAACAGCGGGTTCAGCAGCCAGGGGCCCAGGATCAGGACGGCCAGCATGACGGTTCCGGCGAGGATGGTGTAGGCGGTCACGACCGGCGGGCTGTGGGTCAGCATCAGCTTTTTGCTGAGCAGAATCCAGGCCAATGCGGCGACCAGCGAGGCGACCACCAGCAGATCGCCCGCGAGCGAAGGCTCTCCGCGCGCGGCCGGGCCCCGGCTGCCGCCCAGGGCGATGAGCGCCGCGCCCACCGTGGAACCGGCCAGCGCCAGCCATCCGAGCCAGTCAAGCCGCTCCTCATTGGACCCCTTGGGGGCAAAGAGCGCGGCGGCCGCGGCCAGCAACACCGGTATGGCGCCCACCATCAGCGAGGCGTGGCTTACGGTGGTCAGGGCCAGGCCGTGGAACTGGAGCAGAAACTGGACGGGCACGCCGAGGGTTGCGCAGATGAGCAGCAGGCGCAACTCGCCGCCGGTAAGGCGAAACCGGCTCCGATTGATCAGCGCCACCGGCAACATGCCCAGGGAGGCAAACAGAAAGCGGCAGAGCACCATGTGCTCCACGCTCATCTCGTTCAGCGCCAGCCTGCCCCAGTAGAAGCCCGTGCCCCACAGGCACCCGGCCAGCGCGCAGGCGCCGTAGCCCAGCAGCGTGATATACCGGCCAGTTTTCAAGTCGTTGGCCATCCCTCTTTTACTGTCGCACACGCATGAGCGAGTCGTATCACTGCCCAAAACCCGCCCTATCGGCGAAAATACTCTTCGATGGTGAAACGGCTGCAAACTCTCTGGTTGCGGGCGGGCTTGTGGCTGGCGCTCGCCGGGACGCTGCTGTGCGCTTTGCCGGCCGCACGCGCACAGGCCAGCGCCGTGTCACCGGCGGAGCAATCTCGCGCCGGCAAAGAGCGCCCGCTTCACGACCGGCTTCCCGACAAGCCCTCCCTTCCGCCCGCATTCACCATCCCCGCGGAGCCGCTGGGCTTCTCCGCGCCCGGCCCTATCTATCTGGGCCAGCGCGACAGCTTTGCCTCGCTGGACTTTCTGGACGAAAATCGCCTGCTGTTCACCTTTCGCGTGCCGGGACTCATTCGCCGCGAGGCCGGAGACAGCGCCAGCAGCGATGAACGCCAGATCCGCGCCGTGGTGCTGGCGCTGCCGGCGGGGACGGTCCAGGCCGAGGCCCTGTGGCCGGTGCACGGCCGGTCGCGTTACCTGTGGATGCTCAAGGACGGCCACTTCCTGCTGCGCAACGGGGACAGTCTCCTCGAGGGCGACGCCACGCTGGAGTTGAAGCCTTTTCTGCATTTTCCGGGGCCGCTGCTCGGGCTCGAGCTTGATCCCTCGCAGCAGTTCCTGGTGACCAACTCCCGCGAGCCCACTGCGGCCGCTGCCAAGCCGGGGGATGTGCCCAGCCCGGCCGCCGCTCAGGCCAACATGGCTGTGGACGGGCAAAAGCCGGGCGGGCAACCCGATCTGGTGGTGCGCATCCTGCGCCGGGATTCAGGCCAGGTGATGCTGGTGAGCCGCGTCCGCTCCACCGTTCATCTGCCCATCAACTCCGACGGATACGTGGAGAGCCTGCGCGCCAACGGCGAGAAGTGGGTGCTGAACCTGAACTATTTCAGCGGTGGGAGCAGGGTTTTGGGGCGCGTGGATTCGTCCTGCTCGCCAACCATCGACTTTGTCTCGCAGCAGGAGGTGCTGGTGACCGCATGCGTTCCCGCGGGCGCTGACAAGCTGGTGGCGATGTCCACCGGTGGCCGCCGCCTTTGGGAGTATCCGACTTCAGCAGCGGCGGTCTGGCCGCTGGTGGTGATGGCGCCGGACGGCTCCCGGCTGGCGCGGGAGACACTGGCCGTCACCCACCCGGTTAACGCCTACTCGCCCCTCGACAGAGAGGACGTGAAAGGTCAGTTGGTGAGAGTTTTCGATGCGGCGAACGGGGAGGTTGTGCTTGCGGCCCCAGCCAGTCCGGCGCTCGATGCCGGCGGCAACGTGGCCATCTCGCCCTCCGGCCGGCGCGTCGCGGTGCTCAATGCCGGCGCCATCCAGGTTTTCGAACTGCCCGCGCCGCCTCCGCTGCCGGCAGCCGCCGGGGACCAGCCCGGGCGCTGATGCGATACCGTTCTGCTACTGCTCTTCTGGCGGTGGTTTTGTGATCTCAAGTTTGCGGCGGTGATCCTGGGCGATCCACTTGCGTTCAACATGAGATTCAAAACGCGGAGCGCCAGTGTTCAACGTGCACTTTTCTTGAGGCTGCGCTTCACAAACAGGGCAAGCAAAATCCAGGGAGAAATCAGTCATTGCAATCTTTTACCGCAGCTTAACAAATAAAGATGACCAATTTTGAACATTCCGCCCCCATTTCCGGCAACGCACAAATAGGACACTACCTTATTCTCTTCACCAGCTCCGGCCTTCGCAAACCCGTGTAAACTGGGCAGCGGGGGAGTTTTTCTTGGCCACGGCTGCCGTCCACTACACGGCTGCGGCGGTTACCGACCGCGGCCGCAAGCGCCCTTCCAACGAAGATGCATTCGGTTTCTCCATCGAGCACGGGGTCTATCTGGTCTGTGACGGCATGGGCGGCGCCGCGGCCGGGGAGGTTGCCAGTTCCCTCGCCGTGGGCGAGGTATTGCGGCTGCTCAATCGCCGCGCCGGGAGCGGCGCAATGCCTCTGCCGCTGCTGGCCGAGGAAGCTATCTGCGCCGCCAACGAGGCGATCTTCTCCCGCGCTCAGCGCAGCCACAAACTCAGCGGCATGGGCACCACGCTGGTGGGCCTGGCGGTGGAGGAGCGCCGCGCCTGGGTGCTCAACGTCGGCGACAGCCGCTGTTACCGGCTGCGCAACCGCCGCCTGCAGCAGATCACCCTGGACCACTCGCTGGTTGAGGAGCAGGTCCGGCTGGGCCGCATGACCCGCCCCGAGGCCCTGCGCTCGCCGCTCCGCAACGTCATCACCAGGGCGCTGGGCACCCACAGCAGCGTGACTCCGGATGTTTTCGAGCTGGAAGCCGAGCCCGGCGACCTTTTTCTGCTCTGCTCCGACGGCCTGACCCGCGAACTCTCCGACTCCCTGATTGAATCCCTGCTGGACGCCGATTTCCCCCTCGACGAACTCTGCGCCCGCCTCGTCGCCGCGGCCAACAAAGCCGGCGGCCATGACAACATCACCTGCCTGCTGGTGCGCGCGGAGTAGCGGAGCGCAACCTCATTCGCCAATGATGTCCGGAGAGCGCGACAGCTTGCGCACGCGTTTGAAAAGCAGTACCAGAGGGATACACAGGAAGCAGAGAAAGGCCAGCAGGCGGAAGTTATCGGCATAAGCGAGGACGGCTGCCTGCTGCTGGACGCTGCGGTAGATCGCTCCCAGGGCCTTCAGATGCGCGGTGACCGGGTCCGCGCCCTGCGCGAAGAGCCTGGCCTGGAGGCCGCGCACCATCGCGCCGGCCAGGGGAGATCCGGCCGCGTCCGCCGACAAAAACGTCTGATGAACCTGCGCGCCGCGCACCAGGGCCGTGATGACGCCGGCGATGCCGAAGCTGCCGCCGATGTTGCGCATCAGGTTGAAGATGCCGCTGGCATTGCCGATCTCCTGCTTGCACAGCAGGCTCAGGGTCATGGTGGTCAGCGGAATGAAGACGAAGCCCATGGCGCAGCCGTTGATCACATTGGGCACGATCACCGAAGCCATGCCGATCTCCAGATTGATGCGGCCCAGCATCCAGGTCGAGTAGCCGAGCAGGGCAAAGCCGAAGGCCATCAGCAGGCGGCCATCGATGCGGCGGACCAGCACCCCCACGACCATCATGGAGGCCATGGCGCCAATGCCGCGCGGGCTCACGGTGAGGCCGCTCTGCAGCGCCGAGTACCCCATCACGGTTTGCAGAAACAAGGGCAGCATGGCTGTGATGCCATAGAGAATGCATCCATAGATAGCGGTAATCAGAATCCCCACGGCGAAGTTGCGGTCGGCCAGCACGCGCAACTGCACGATCGGTTCGCGGTCGGTTAGTTCGCGGACGATGAAGCCAATCAGCGCCAGCGTAGAGACCGCAACCGTCCAGCGAACCCATGTGGCGGCGAACCAGTCCGCCTCCTGGCCCTTGTCCAGAACCAACTGCAAGGTTCCCAGCCAGAGGGCCATCAGGCTGAAGCCGAGATAGTCGATCGCGCCCTTGAACTTGTGGCGCAGGTACGGAGGATCTTCGACGTAGAGGTTGACCATGAAGAGCGCCAGGATGCCGATGGGAAGATTGATGTAAAAGATCCAGCGCCAGGAGTAGCTGTCGGTGATCCATCCGCCCAGGGTGGGGCCGATGATGGGAGCCACCACCACGCCGACGCCGAAGACGGCCATCGCCGTGCCGTGCTTCTCGGGCGGAAAGCTCTCCAGCAGGATGGACTGCGCCAGCGGTTGCATGCCGCCTCCGCCCATGCCTTGTAGCACCCGCGCCAGAATCAGCATGGGCATGTTGATGGCCACGCCGCAGAACAACGAGGCCGCCGTGAAGAGGAGAATGGAGAGGATCAACAGGCGCTTGCGGCCGATGCGACGCGAGATCCATCCGGCGGCCGGCAGCATGATGGCGTTCGAGACCAGGTAGCTGGTCAGAACCCAGGTGGACTCATCGGTCGAGGCCGAGAGGCTTCCGGCCATGTGCGGCAAAGCGACGTTGGCCACCGAGGAGTCGAGCACCACCATGAACGTCGCTAGCATCACCGACGCGGCGATCAGCCACGGGTTCGCCTCGGGCTTCCAATCGTGATGTTCGGCCTGCTCGCCGTGCGCCGCTGCGCTCTGGGCGCTCATCCGCTCTTTCTGCTCCTGGATGCGGCTAATTTGCCATGGGCCATGCTGCCATTCTAATATGCTGATGGTTTGGCGGATTCCGCGGGCGCGGCGTCAATCGAGGCTCAGGACAACGGCGATGCCGTGAAAGGAAAGACACTCCAATGGCAATGAACAGGCGTGAGTTACTCCAATGGATGGGCGGTGCATCTTCCGCCCTGGTTCTTTCTCGTTTTATGAAGGGGCAGGCGCAGGGCAACAACTTCCTTGCTACCCGTTCTTCCCTGCAAGGCTACCGGATTCCTGACTGGTACCGCGACGCAAAGTTCGGCATCTGGTCGCACTGGGGGCCGCAGTCGGCCATCGAGTATGGAGATTGGTATGCGCGGACCATGTACCAGCAGGGGTCGAGGCAATACCTGTACCATGTGGAAACATACGGCCATCCCTCCAAGGTCGGCTACAAGGACCTGGTCAATAACTGGCACGCCGCCAAGTGGGATCCGGATCATCTGATGGGCCTGTACAAGAAGGCCGGAGCAAAGTACTTCGTCAGCATGGGCGTGCACCATGATAACTTCGACCTTTGGGACTCGAAGTACACCCGCTGGAATGCAGCCAACATGGGACCGAAGCGGGACATAGTCGGAACCTGGCAGAAAGCGGCGCGGAACCAAGGTTTGCGCTTCGGCGTCAGCGAGCATCTTTGGATCAGTTACAAATGGTTTGCCGTAAGCCATGGCGCCGACAAGACCGGGCCGCTGGCCGGCGTTCCCTATGACGGCGCCGACCCGCAGTACGCGGACCTCTATCATGACGCCGATTGCGCCCGGCTCATGGACAAACTCGATTGGAACGATGACGGCATTCCCGAATCGTGGAAGCGCCACTACCTCGACCGCATGACCGACCTGATCGACAAGTATCAGCCTGACTTGCTTTATACCGACGGCCACCTGCCCTTCGAAGATTACGGGCTGAAGATGGTGGCGCACCTGTACAACGTGAGCGCGCAGTTGCACGGCGGCCGGAACGAGGCGGTCTACACCAGCAAGGAAGACACCGATTGCGCCATCGGCACCTGCCTGCTGGACCACGAGCGCGGCGTCTCCGAGGGCATCGCGGCCAACCCCTGGCAGACCGACACCTGCATCGGCCAATGGCACTACAACCGCGGCGAACGATATAAGACGGCCAAGAAAGTCATCGATCTGCTGGTCGACATCGTCAGCAAGAATGGCAATCTCCTGCTCAACTTCCCACTGCCCAACTCCGGCGAACTGGACTTCGAGGAGATGACGGTGCTGGAGGGCATCACCGCGTGGATGGCGGTCAACAGCGAAGGCATCTATGCCTCGCGCCCGTGGAAGATCTACGGGGAAGGCCCCTCCACCAAGGTCAAGATCGAAGCCGGCAACTTCAACGAGGACAAACAGAAGGACCTGAGCGCGGAGGATGTCCGCTTTACCATTAAAGGCGGCACGCTATACGCCTTCGTGATGGGCTGGCCGGAGAATGCCGTGGTGGTCAGCGCTCTGGGCCTCGCCAGCCCGCAGAATCCGGGGAAGATCCGCAATGTTCAACTGCTTGGACACGGAGGCGATCTCAAGTGGAAACAGGACGAAGCCGGATTGAAGGTGGAGATGCCCGAAGAGAAAATCTCCGATGTCGGCATTACGCTCAAGGTGGAGCTGGCTTAGCAAAGGAATGAGCCGGGCCGGCCTAGGTGCGGGTCTGTGCCGGCGGCGAGTGACGCCGCGCCCGCAGATTGTCCACCGCATAGTCGATAAACCGTGGCTCGAAATGCGCCGCCTGCCCCATGAACCGGCAGGTTGCGACGACCTGATCGACGATGAACCTGGGCTGATAAGCGGCGAGTTCGAGCCCCTTCTCCTTTGTGATCCTGTGCACGATGGAGTCGAATAACTTGTAGGGAAGCGTCAATCCTTGCTGTTCGCACTCCTGCTCAAATATGCGTTTGTAAAGTTCGATGCTGGGTGCTCCTACCTCGATCTTATAGGGAAGGCGGCGCAGAAAAGCAGCATCCATCAGGTCTTCTGGCTCCAGGTTGGTGGAGAAGATCACTAACTCCTCGAAGGGGACGGTGAAGCTCTTGCCCGTATGCAGCTTCAGGTAGTCGAAGCGGTTCTCCAGCGGCGTGATCCAACGGTTGAGCAGATTCTTGGGAGACACCAACTGGCGGCCGAAGTCGTCGATGACAAAACAGCCGCCCAGCGCCTTCACATGGAGAGGAGCCTCGTAGTCATTTGACGTGGCGTCATATTTCAGATCGAGCATCTCCAGCGTCAACTCGCCGCCGGTGAGGACAAAGGGCCGCCGGCAGGGGACCCAGCGCGCGTCATATTCCTCGTGCCGGACGAAGGAGAGCGCGCCTTCGTCGCTGGGGGGGACGGAACTCGGCAGGGTATGAAGGCTGGGGTCGTAGACGCGCATGATCTGCCCCTCGACGATGACCGCATAAGGCAGGTAGATCACGTCAGTGAATACGCTGGCAAAGCTGAGCGCGACTGAGGTTTTGCCGTTGCCGGGCGGACCATAGAGGAGGATGGCCCGGCCCGAATTCAACGCCGGTCCGACATGTTCGACGACGCTGTCTTCGAAGATCAGGTCGCCAAGGCCGTTCCGTATCCGATCGAATGTGACGCGTTCGTTGGTAATCTTTTGCCGGTTGACCTGGTCGGAGAATTCTTCGATGGTGACGGGCGCGGGCCCCGTATATCGCAATTGTTTGAGGGCGTCGAGCATCCAACGCCGGCCCTCGTCGGTGAACGTGTAGTTCATGTCAAGCGGGCTGTCGGACGTGCGCGTTCCGAGGGTCTGCAACAGCTTACGGTCGATGGCCATCCGGACCAGGTCGAGCACGATGCTATAGGGGAGCTTGATGGCATCGACGAACTGGCGGATGGATTCCAGGTGTGCTACGTAGATCAGCTTCATCAACAAGCTGAGGAGATCAACCGGGTCGATCTTGGTGGCCGCGATATCCGAGGGCTCTGAGGGCATGCGATGGATAAAGTCGTGCAGCGCCTCCGGGGCGATGGCGCCGGCGGCCACCAGGCGGTCGCCCAGGCGGCCGCCCAGATCGGCCTGAACTTCGACTGCCTTGGCCACATCTTCGGCAGTGACCAGCTTCGCCTGGATCAGCAGATCGCCCAATCGCATTCGTTCTTTGATGGCGCCCTCCTGGTGGGACTGAGTTGTGGGTCCTCGCTGTCTCCCTCTGTCTCGCCGTCGCCATTTTCAAGCCGTGAGATGACCTTATCGTATCAAGCTCCTCCAGGTTGTGGCTCAGCCTCGAAGAGAGCGCGAAGGAAGGGCTGACCAAAAGTGGAACAGCGAGCAGGAATGGGTCGATTTTTCGTATATGAGCAATTCGATTGGCCGGGGCGGAGGGATTTGAACTTCCGGCCATCTGCTCCCCAAACAGATCAGGCCGCCTGAACCGCTGCTGCTAACCTCGCGCCTTGGAATCGCGTAGAATGATCGCTAGCGGAGTGTGTTGCTGTGCCTCCGAGCACGATGATCCTTATCGATCCAGATTTGGACCCGAACCCCGCGCCCGACGCAACTTCGGCAAAGGGGACGGGTGTGTCGGCAAAAGCGGCAAAATCTCGCCAACTTCGCCTGCCCTCCGCCCGCACCCTGGCCCGGTTCCTCGCCCAGGCGCGGGCCGCAGTCCATCTCCAAGGCGGGGTCACCGTCATGCTCACCACCGACGCGGCGATGCGCAAACTCAACCACCAGTTTCGCGGCCAGAACAAGCCCACCGACGTGCTCTCCTTTCCCGCCCAAGGTCCTGCGTCTGAGGGAATCGCCGGCGACCTGGCCGTCAGCGTGACCACCTCGCTCCGCCAGGCTGTCGAACAGGGCCATTCGCTCTCCACTGAGATCAAAGTGCTTATTCTGCATGGTCTGTTGCACCTGGCCGGCTACGACCACGAAGCCGACAACGGCCGAATGGTCCGCCGCGAACGCCAACTCCGCGCCCGCCTCGGCCTGCCGCAAGGTCTCATCGAGCGCGCGGCAAAGGGTCCGCGGCCATGACCCTCCCCGTCATTCTCCTCATCGTCTTTCTCGTCGCGGTGGAAACGCTGGCCTCCTACATCAGCCGCATCTACGCCGAGTTCGGCAAGATTCTCGCGCGCGAAGAGCAGGAAAACCTGGACGCCTGGGAGGAGCTGATCGAGCCGCAGCTTGGCCTGAGCCGCGAGCACGCCGCCATCTCCGCGGCCGTTTTGCAGCAACTGGCGCTGGGCATCATTGTGCTGGAGTTTGGCGCCGTCCTCTTCGATCGCGCCCCGCACCTGGCCCGGCCCACCTACGCCGAGATCGCGCAAGCCGTCCTCGCCGTGGTGCTGGTGGTGGTCTTCTGCAACCAGCTTCTGCCCGCGCTGCTCTTCAACCGCACCCGTGGCCGCTGGGTCAGGCGGCTGGTCTGGCCCATCCGCCTGCTGCTCTGGCTCATGACCCCCATCACCGTCTTCGTCCGCTTCTTTTTTTCCGTGGCCTCGCTGGCCGAGGAGCCGGCCACTCCCGAGGAAGAAACCGCCGTCGATGTGGAGGCGCTGCTCGAAGCCGGCGAAGAGGAGGGCATCCTCGAAGAGAACGACATCGACCTGGTCCGCTCCGCCGTCGAGTTCGGCGACAAGCTGGTGCGCGAGGTGATGACTCCGCGTCCGGAGGTCTTTGCCGTCCCTGCGGCCACCATTCTCGAAAAGTTCCTCGAACTGCTGCGCGAGCACAACTTCTCCCGCGTTCCGGTCTATGCCGGGTCTCTGGACAACATCACCGGCATCGCCTTCGCCCACGACCTGTTGCAGATCACCGATGAAGAAGCCCGAAGCCGCACCGTGGGCTCGATCCAGCACCCTGCGGTCTTTGTTCCCGAGACCAAGCGCGGTTACGAGCTGCTGCGCGAGATGCAGCGCGAAAAGCAGCACATGCGCATCGTGATCGACGAATACGGCGGCGTCGCGGGCCTGGTCACCATCGAGGACCTGCTCGAACAGATCGTGGGCAACATCAAGGACGAGCACGAGGAAGACGCGGCGCTGGAGGAGCCGCAGCGCGAGCCGCACGGCGTCTGGCTC
>JBEKZR010000062.1:0-13586 GCA_049509715.1 Occallatibacter sp.
ACGTGGGCGATAAGACTCATGCCATCAGCCCGTACATCTACGGCATGAATTTCGACAATGGCGGCAATGACGCGGCGGCGGCGGCGGCCATTAGCCTGCCCGTCGACCGCTGGGGCGGAAACGAAGCCACCAGCTACAACTACCTGAACGACGTTGTGGGGAAAGGCAGCGATTGGTACTTTGAGAACTTTGCCGACTCCAACCCTGCTTCCACCAATCCTCCCACCGTGAGCGCGTTCAACACCGCTGTCGCCAACGATGCCGCCGTCGGGGCCAAGACCATGGGCACGGTGCCCATCATCGGATGGGTGCCGGCGGACAACACGAATTGCAGCTTCTCGGTGGCCAAGTACGGAGCGCAGCAGGCGGTTGACCCGTACCGGCCCGACTGCGGCAACGGCGTCCTGACCAACGGCAACAGGGTGGTGAACGATCCCACCGACACCTACTACGTGGTCACTCCCGCCACCTTCGATGGCACATGGGTGCAATACCTGGTGAACAAGTTCGGAGACGCGGCCAGCGGCGGCGTGGCCATCTACGAGCTGGACAACGAGCCCAGCTGGTGGGACGGCGTGCATATCGATGTGCATCCCCTGCCCTTCACCTACGACGAGGTGACAAACACCAGCATCGCCACGGCAGAGGCCGTCAAGACCGCCGACCCGACCGCCGGGGTAAGCGGTCCGGTGATGGATTACTGGTGGGATTACTTCTACTCCAAGAAAGACGTCGAGAGCGGTTGGGGCAGTGGAGGCGGGCCCTGCTGGCAGCCGTGGAGCAATCCGGTCGATCGCAAGGCGCACGGCGGCGTCCCGTTCATCGAGTACTACTTGCAGCAATTCGCGGCGGCTTCCACCACCTACGGCTCCCGGCTGCTGGATTACCTGGACCTGCACACCTACTATGCGGCCACCTACAACGGGAATGGCGTCGCCTTCAGCACAGCGGGCGACACCGGGGAGCAGCAGGCGCGGCTGAACTCGACGCGCGTCTTCTGGGACCCAACCTATACCGATCCCAACGAGCCGCAACCGAACTACATCACCGACCCGAACTACACTTCGAGCTGCAATGTTCCATTGCAGGCGCCGCAACTGATTCCGATGGCGCAGGGCTGGGTTGCGAAGGATTACCCCGGCACCAAGGTGGCCTTCACGGAATACAACTGGGGCGGACAGGAGAGCATCAACGGCGCGCTGGCGCAGGCGGACATTCTGGGCATCTTCGGCATGTATGGCCTCGATCTGGCAACACTTTGGGGGGCTCCGGATCCGACTACGCAAGTTCCCGGCCTGATGGCATACGAGATCTACCGCAACTACGACGGAAACCATTCGATGTTCGGCGACACGGCGCTGGCCTCGACCAGCGCCAACCAGGGTGCGCTCTCGGTCTACGGCGCGCTACGCGCTTCGGACAACGCAGTGACCGTGGTGGTCATCAACAAAACCTACGGCGACCTGACCAGCACGCTCTGGCTCGAGGGACTGTTCCCGCCGGGAACCAGCGCGCAGTCTTACCTCTACAGCAACGCGAACCTGGCCGCCATTGTCGGGCCTGCCGCAGTGACGGTAACACCAACATCGGGAAGTTCGCCCTGGAGCATCAGCAACTATACATTTCCAGCGCAATCGATCACTCTTTTTGTCGTGTCGCAGTAGCAAGCACAGGCCGCCAACGCACACGGATAAGAGCCGCGCCCTGCCTTTATAATGAGGTGTTTGCCACTGGCAGCCGCGCGGTCCGGGAAACGGTCCGTCCAAAAGGACCGGGGTCTTCAGGGCGGCAGGTGCGGGGTGTCCCCTGGGCCGGGCGGCTCGATGGGGCGGAAGGAGCGGAGATTGGCTCAGGCAGAGATTGGCATTATCGGCGGCAGCGGGCTCTACTCGATGCCCGGATTCACCAACGTGAGCGAAGAGCGCGTGGAGACGCCCTTTGGCGAGCCCTCCGACGCCTTTGTGCTGGGCGAGCTGGAGGGGCGCAAGGTGGCCTTTCTGGCGCGGCATGGGCGAGGGCACCGCATCCTGCCCTCGGAACTGAACTTCCGCGCCAACATTTACGCCATGAAGTCGCTGGGCGTCGAGCGGATTCTCTCCGTTTCCGCCGTGGGCTCTCTCAAGGAAGAGCACAAGCCCACCGACTTCGTGATGCCCGACCAGTTCATCGACCGGACCTTTCACCGCGTCTCCACCTTCTTCGGCGAGGGAATTGTGGGCCATGTAGCCTTTGGCGATCCGGTCTGCGCGACGGTGGCCAAGGCCGCGGCCGGGGCTTGCGCCACGGTGGGCGTAGCGGGCAAGCTGGGCGGAACCTACGTCTGCATGGAAGGCCCGCAGTTCTCGACCAGGGCGGAGTCGAACCTGTATCGCAGTTGGGGCGCGGACGTGATCGGAATGACCAACTTGCAGGAGGCTAAGCTGGCGCGCGAGGCGGAGATCTGCTACGCCACCATTGCCATGATCACCGACTACGACTGCTGGCGCGAAGGCCACGATGCAGTGACCATCGAGGAGATTGTGCGCGTGCTGCACCAGAACGCCGAGAACGCGGCGAAGGTGGTGAAGGCGGCGGTGACGGCGATGCCCCGCGAGCGCAACTGCGCCTGCGCCTCTGCTGCAAAGTATGCCGTCCTCACCCAGCCGGACGCGATTCCCGCGGCGGCAAAAGAGAAGCTGAAGCTGCTGTTTGGAAAGTATCTGGGGTGGTAAGGCTCAGGTCTTAGAGCGTGTATTCAGGTTTCTGGTTTTGTAATTTGTTTCGCGATGACAACGTCATCACAGTCGGAGTAACCAGAATGGCCAATTTCACTAGAGAAGTTCATGCCGTTCTAGCAGCGATAAATGCCGCTTGGCGTGAAGGGCGCCCTATGTCCATGTTGGATCACCTTCATCCTGAAATCACGATGGCCTTCCCAGGGTTCAAGGGTTCCATTCGCGGCCGAGATGCTTTTGTCGCTAGCTACGTCGAATTCTGCGCGAATGCTCGAGTTATTGAGTACGAGGAAAGTGATGAAAGCATCGATGTCATAGGAGACTGTGCGATCGCCACTTTCCGTTTCAGGATGCTCTATGAACGCGCCACTTATCGTGAAGATTCGGCTGGCCGTGATCTCTGGGTCTTTCGGAAGCAAGGCGACCAATGGATCGCCGTCTGGAGAACTATGATGGAGTTGGCAGAGGAGCGCTCACCTCGAAGCGGCTCTTCTTAAGAAACTCATGGAACTTGTGCTATGTCGAGGCTAAAGCCCAGGTATGCCGTTCCGGACGGCGTTCAACGCGATATTTTGATGTTATACGAGGAAAACAAATGGCAATAACCGTAGTAGGCAGCGTAGCCTTCGATTCGATTGAAACACCGGCGGGGCGCAGGGAGCGTTGCCTGGGCGGCGCGGCCACTTACTTTTCGCTGGCCGCCAGTTTCTTTACCGATGTGCGCGTCATCGCAGTGGTGGGCGAGGACTTTGGCAAGAGGCAGGAAGCGGTCTTTCAGGCGCGCCAGATAGACACGCGCGGCATCGAGCACACATCGGGCAAGAGTTTCTTCTGGGAAGGCTCCTATCTCGAAAACCTCAACGAGGCCAAAACTCACATCACAGATCTGAACGTCTTTGCGGCCTTTGAGCCGAAGATACCCGAGGCATACAGCGACTCGGAGTTTCTCTTCCTGGCCAACATCGATCCGGTGCTGCAGCGGCGGGTGCGGGAGGCGATGCCGCAGGTGAAGCTAGTCGCCGGCGACACCATGAACTACTGGATCAAGGATCATCGTCCGGCGCTGCTCGAAGTCCTGAACGGCCTCGATATTCTGCTCATCAACGACACTGAAACCAGGATGCTGGCCGGCAACAGCAACCTTGTTCAAGCGGCGCGCGCTGTGATGGCGCTGGGACCGAAAACGCTGGTGGTCAAGCACGGCGAGTATGGGGCGACACTGTTCCACAAATCTGCTCCAAAGGGTAAAGGAGCGGAGCTCCGGGCGCCGGCGCTACCGCTGGAAGAAGTCGTGGACCCGACAGGCGCGGGCGACAGCTTTGCCGGCGGCTTCTTCGGCTACCTGGCCTCGCAGCCCGAACAGACTCCCGCCGTCTTCCGCCGCGCCATGTTCTACGGCAGCGTGATGGGCTCGTTCGCCTGCGAGCGCTTCGGCACCGAGCGCCTGCAACAGCTCTCCCGCAAGGAGATCGACGACCGCTTCACCCTGTTCCGCGAGTTGACCCACCTTGACTGAAAGCCCCATCTCTCGCGTGGAATGGCCGGAGTGGATGGCCGTGCTGGCCGGCTGCGCGGCAGCTTCGATAGCGGCATTGGCGTGGAGCTGGCAGCATGGGGCCATGCTCAACTACGGCGATGCCGTTGCCCACCTCCACATCGCGCGCCGCGTCTTCGATTCGCACCAGCCGCGGCTCTCGCAACTGGGCTCGGTGTGGCTGCCCCTGCCCCATGTGCTGCTGATTCCCTTTGTCCAGGTCTACGCCTGGTGGGCCAATGGGTTTGCCGGCGTGATTCCATCGGCGCTGGCTTACCTGGCAGCCTGCGCCGGAGTCTACCGGCTGGCGCGCAACTGGCTTCGGCCGGCCGCGGCCGCGCTTGCACTGGCCTTTTTCGCCGCCAATCCCAATCTGCTCTACCTCCAAACCACGGCCATGACCGAACCCCTCTTTGTGTGCGAGATGATCTGGGTTGCGGTCTGGCTGGTGGAGTGGCAGACGAGCCTCGATAGAAGCAATTCGGATCGAAGCAATTCGGATCCCGGGAGCCGCAAACGAGATTCGCGGCGGGCCGGGCGGCTGCTTTGGTTGATCGCCGCCGCGCTGGTGGCTGCAATCTTCACGCGCTATGACGGCTGGGTGATGGCGCTGCTCGCCTGGGTGTGCGTGGGCCTGGTGCTGGCCCGTAGCGGCCGGTTGCGCTGGCGCGCGTTCTGGCTGGCAAGCGCTCTGATAGTCGCCGCGCCGGCGGCATGGTTTGTTTACAACGCCGCGGCCTTCGGCGATTGGCTTTACTTCCTGCGCGGGCCATACTCGGCCAAGGCCATCGAGATACGCACTTCCGTGCCGGGATTTCCTCCGCATCCGGGTTGGCACAACCCATGGGTCGGGCTGATCTTTTTCCTGAAGGCCGCGGAGTTGGACGCAGCCGCCTCAGCTTGGGGAAACCTGCTTCTGGCGCTGAGCTTTTTCGGCACTCTGTGCGCCTGGCTCATGGCGCGCCGCCGCGCCTTTCTGTGGGCTCTTTTGCTGTGGCTGCCGGTTCCTTTTTACGCTTACTCGGTGGCCTATGGATCGGTGCCTATTTTTCTTCCTCTCTGGTGGCCCCACTCCTGGTACAACCTGCGCTACGGAATGGAACTCCTGCCGGCCCTCGCGCTGGGCCTGGGCTTTGCCGCGCAGTTTGCCATCGCCGCCGTGCGCGAGTTCAAGCCCCGCTGGGCAAACTACGCGGCGGGCGTCCTGTTCGCGCTCGTCGCCCTGAATGCAGGACAAATGGTGCGCGAGCGTCCGCTGGTTTACGTCGAAGGCACAAAGAACCTTCAGGCCCACCGGCCCTATCAACTCCAGATCCCCCCGGTCTTGCGCGCGCTTCTGGCCGAGCGGCCGGGCAGCGAAATCCTGATGATTACTTCGGTCGATCCCGAGATTGTGGCGCTCACCGGGATTCCGCTGCGGCAAACCATCAACGAAAGCGACCTGGAGATCTATCGCGCCGCGCTGGCCGCCCCCGCCGCCCATGCGGCCATCGTGCTGGCCTTCGACGGCGACGAAGTGGACCGCGCGGTCAGGGCGCATCCCGCCGGCCTGACCGCGCTGCGCCGCTTCACGGCCCCCGGACAGCCCTCGGGCACGCTTTACGTCTCCGGTACCCCTGCTTCACAAGCCCTCAACAAGTAGACCGGCCCGGTGATAGCATCGGGCAAGGTAATTTGCGATCCGGAGGAAGATTGATTCCCTTCACCAAGGCCCACGCCTGCGGCAACGACTTTCTGATCGTCACGGAGGACGCGGCTCGCGGGAGTGATTGGGCAGTGTTGACGCGCCGCCTTTGCGCGCGCTCGACCGGCATCGGGGCTGACGGCATCGAGTTCTTTGCCTGGACCGGGCCAAAATCAGCCCGCATTCGCCTGCATAATGCCGACGGCTCCATCGCCGAGATCAGCGGCAACGGCACGCGCTGCGTGGCCGCGTGGATGGCCGATGCGCTCAGCTCCCAGCCGGGCGATGCGCTGGAACTCTCGACCGATGCCGGGTTGCGCGTGTGCCAGGTGAATGCAATCAGCACAGCCAGCGGATACACCGTTGATGTAACCACGGGGATGGGCGTTCCCGCCTTCGCGCCCCGCACGGTTACTCTGGCCGGCGGTCTTCAGATTGCCAGCGTCGAGGTCTCCACCGGCAATCCGCACTTCGTCATCGTCGTGGACAACGAGGAGTTTGCGGCCGCCGGACAATCATGGCAGGCCATCGGCGCGGAGATTTGCATTCACCCGGATTTCCCCCAACAGACTAACGTCGAGTTCGTCCGCATCGTCAGCCCCACCGGGATCGAGATTCGCATCTTCGAGCGCGGTGTGGGGCCGACCACCTCTTCGGGCACGGGCAGCTCCGCTGCGGCCACCGCTGCTATCGCCTTGCACCGCTGCCTCTCGCCACTCACAGTTGTCGCTCCTGGCGGCGCGCAAACCGTGGCCTGGGACGGTCCCGGCGCGGAGCTCAAACTCACCGGTCCCGCGGCTCTGATTGCCCGCGGCGAGGCTTGGTAATATGACGCGTCTGCTCAAGCCGCCTTCCGTTCCACCCGGTGCAAGCATCAGCGTGATTGCTGCTGCCTCGATTGCCCAGTCCGGGCGCGTGGAGCGTGGCCTGGAGGCGCTGCGCGCGCTGGGGTTCGTGACGCATCTCGGCCAACATGCTCTGGAACGCGGTCCGCTCTTCTTTGCCGGCACTCCCGAGCAGCGGCTGGCCGATCTGCACGCGGCCTTTGCGGACGAGAGCACCAGCGCCGTCATGTGCCTGCGCGGCGGCTACGGCTCCAACTATCTGCTCGGCGGGCTGGATCTCGAACTGATCCGCAAGCATCCCAAGCCCTTCTTTGCTTACAGCGACCTGACTGGCATTCAGTTGCGCCTGCTCGACGAGCTTGGGCTGCCCGCGTTTCATGGACCCATGGTTGCCGCTGATTTCTATCTTGAGGACGGCGCGCACCTGGCCAGCTTTCACGCGGCGCTGGCCGGCGAGCCGTACAGCGTAGGATCAGCGGAGGGACTGCGCGTCCTGAAGTCCGGCTCAACGCACAGCGTTGCCCGCGGCGTCCTCTATGGCGGCTGCCTCAGCATTTTGGTTTCGTTGCTGGGCACGCCCTTTGAACCGCATACCGAAGGCAAGCTGCTCTTTCTTGAGGACACGGGCGTCAAACCCTACCAGATCGACCGCATGTTGTGGCAACTGCGCCAGGCGGGCAAGCTGGACGGCGTGCGCGGCATCGTCTTCGGCGAGATGCTGGATTGCTCCTCGCCCGAAGCATCTCCCGATTTGCTCGAAGAGGTGATTCTGCGCGCTCTTGACGACTTCGACGGCCCCATCGCCATCGGCCTGCGCAGTGGCCACGTTTCGCGCTCCAACGTGACCTTGACCTTTGGCGTGGAAGCCGAACTAAGCGCCGCCAATGAGCCTGAACTGCGCCTGCTCGAACCGGCGGTGAAAAAACAGGGACTAAGGGACTAGGGATCAGAGGATGGGAAACAGCAAACAGCAAACGCGGCAGCACTGGAATCAGCCGGAGACGGCGCGATGACTTTGCAAGCCCGGCACATTCACCTCAGCGGCATCTGCGGCACGGCCATGGCCTCGCTGGCCGGACTCCTGCAGTTGCAGGGCTGCAGCATCACCGGCTCCGACAAGGCCGCCTATCCGCCCATGAGCGATCTGCTGCGCTCGCTCGGCATCCCTATCCTGGAGCCCTATGCAGAGTCCAATCTCTCGCCCGCGCCGGATCTCGTCGTCATCGGCAACGCGCTCTCCCGCGGCAATCCCGAGGTGGAGCGCGTGCTGGACGAGCGCATTCCCTTCACCTCCATGGCCGCGCTCCTGCGCGAGGAGTTCCTCGCGGGCCGCGAGTCGCTGGTCGTCGCCGGCACCCACGGAAAGACGACGACTACCAGCATGTTGGCCTGGATTTACCAGCTTGCCTCCAGAGAGAATCCGGCGCTGGAGCCTTCGTTCCTGATCGGCGGAGTGGCGGAGAACTTCGGAACCAGCTTCCAACTTCGGCCTACGCGCACCTTTATCGTGGAAGGCGACGAATACGATACCGCCTTCTTCGACAAAGGACCCAAATTCCTGCATTACTTTCCCGACGCGCTGATCCTGACCCACGTGGAGTTCGATCACGCAGACATCTACGCCGACCTTGAAGCGGTCAAGACCGCCTTCAAGCGGCTGGTGAATCTGGTTCCGCGGCGGGGGCTGATTGTGGCCTACGACGGCAGCGCCGACGTGAGCGAGTGCGTGGCCCATGCGCTCTGCCGCGTCGAGCGCTACGGCTTTTCCGCCGAAGCCGGCTGGCGCATCCAAAATCTGCGCCATGAAAACGGCCTCACCCGCTGGGAGGTGTGGCGCGGCGGCGCATTGTGGGCCGATCTTGAAATGCGGCTGGCCGGCGAGCACAACGCGCTGAACGCCACGGCCGCCGCCGCTCTGGCCGCGGGGCAAGGCATCGGCAAGGAGGCGATCCAGGCGGCGCTGGCCGGTTTCAAAAACGTAAAAAGGCGGCTGGAGGTGTGCGCTGAGGTTGCCGGCATCACGGTGATCGACGACTTTGCCCACCACCCCACGGCCATTCGCGAGACGCTGCGCGCGCTGCGCTCCGTCTACCCGCAATCGCGCCTGTGGACAATCCTGGAGCCGCGCTCGAACACCATGCGGCGCAAGGTGCTCGAGTCCGATCTCGTGGCCAGCCTGCGCCTGGCCGACCGCGTCGTCCTGGCCGGCGTCTACCAGCAGCAGCGCATTCCCGAGAATGAACGGCTACACCCCGAAGATGTAGTGCGGTCGCTCAACGCCGCAGGAACTGACGCCGTACTCTGCCCCGATGTGGAAACCATCGTGAACACGATCTCGCCGCGCCTCAAGCCCGGCGACGTAGTGGCGATACTTTCCAATGGCGGCTTTGACGGCATCTATGAGAAACTGCCGGCGCGCCTCAGGGAGCGCTTTCCCGAAGGCGGCAAGGCGATAGGCAAGAGGCAGGCATGATCTTTTCACTCATCTTCATGGCCACCATGGTCCTCACCGGGATTCCCACGGCGACTCTGTTCATTCCCTGGTGCTGGCTGACGGGCAACGTGCTGCCGCTCTACAAGGGCACGCGCTTCATGCTCTCCAGCAGTTGCTGGATGGCCGGAGTGCGCTTCCACGTCGAAGGCCGGGAGCGCATTCCCAAAGACCGGGCTTGCATCTTCATGTCGAACCACGTCTCCAACCTGGACCCGCCCGCGCTGATCTCGCTGATTCCGGGGCGCACCTCGGCCTTCATGAAACGCTCGCTGATGAACCTGCCCGTGCTGGGGACCGGCTTCCGGCAGGGTGAGTTCATCGCCGTGGACCGCACCGGCAGCGCGGCCGATGCGCAGCAGAGCGTAGCCGCGGCCCAGCGCGTGCTGGCCAAGGGCGTCCACATGACCACTTTTGTGGAAGGCACCCGCTCGCCGGACGGCCGCATGCTGCCCTTCAAGAAAGGACCGTTCTTTCTGGCGATGGAGAGCGGCGCGCCGTGCATTCCGGTTTCTATCTCCGGCACCGAGACGATACAGGGTAAAGGCAGTTTGCGCATTCATCCGGGCACGGCGCGCATCGTCTTCCATGCGCCCATCTATCCCGGCGATTATGCAACCCGCGAGGAACTGATGCAGGCGGTTCGCGCGGCCATCGCCTCCGGACTGCCGGAGTGGATGCGGACGTAGAGGCGCTGGATGCTATCCCACCCTGGCCGCAGAAATCCGCCGCGGCGGAGCGAAGGTGGGGCGCACGGCGGAAGAAAGACACATCTCAGCTTTTTTGTGGAACCTTCATGATTGTCTCGCTTGTCGTCTTCGTCACCATTCTCGCTATGAGCATTCCATCGGCGGTGGTCTTCATTCCGCTGGCCGTTGTTACCGGCAATGTGGAACCGCTTTACGCTGTGGCCTGCTTCATTGTCCGCGCCGGCTTGCGTGTGGCCGGCATCCGCGTGCTGGTTGAGGGGCGAGAGAATGTTCCCGCCGGCCAGGCGTGCATCTTCATGGCCAATCACGTCTCCAACCTGGATCCGCCGGGGCTGATTCCGCGGATTCCGGGGCGCACGGCCGCTTTTTCCAAGCGCTCGGTCTTCAAGATTCCCGTCTTCGGCTACTGCCTCAAGCTGGGGGAGTATATTCCAGTGGACCGCACCGGCAGCGCGGCCGATGCGCAGCGGAACGTAGCCGCGGCCAAGCGGGTGCTGGAGAAGGGCCTCCACATCACCACCTTCGTTGAGGGCACGCGCTCCCCGGACGGCCGCATGCTGCCCTTCAAGAAAGGCCCGTTCTACCTGGCCATGGAGAGCGGCGCGCCGTGCGTTCCGGTTTCCATCTGGGGCACTGAGACGTTGATGGCCAAAGGCCGCTTCGGCATCAAGCCAGGCACGGCGCACATCAAGTTCCATGCGCCCCTGTACCCGAGAGATTTTGCGACGCGCGAGGAACTGATGAAAGCTGTCCGTGCGGCCATCGCCGCGGGGCTGCCGGAGTGGATGCGGAATTGAAGATAATTCATCGTTACAGGAAGCTGGGAGTCCACAAATCTCATGGCGCGCGAGCGCCGTCTGCCGCACCGCAGGTGCCTAGGGCTGCACGATGGCGTTGTAGCCATCGTTAAGCAGCTTCTGGCGCCATTTGTCAGCCTCGTCGCGGCTGCTGAACGGGCCGATCCGCACGTGGATCATGCCGTCTGTGGTCTCGCGGCGAGTGGTAACCGCATAGCCGCGCTTGCGCAGGGCATTCACCAGCACATCCGCATCTTCCTGGTTGGTAACGGCGGCAATCTGGACCATCAGCACACCCGCCTGAGGGAGGGCCGGCTGCACCGCCGCGGTCTGCACCGGCTGGGGCAGGTTTGCCGCAGTTGGCAGGGCAGGCCGGACCTGAGGCTGAGGCAACGATGAGCCGGCCGAAGAAGCCGGGACTCCACTCTGCGAACTCGCATCCGGATTCGTGTTCGAAACCGCGGAGGCCGGCAGATCGGCCACGGCGCCCGGAGGAGGCGTCTGAATATTGTTTTGCGTTATCGCCGAGGGCTTGGGCCGCGAACCGTCCGCCTGCAAAGACGCATCGGCTCCGGCCTGCGAGGCCGCCGAGGGCTCCTGGGAGCCGTGACGGCCTACTGCATACCCCCAACCGAAGCAGAGCCCGCACAACAGAATCAGGCCAAAAAAAAGGCCCAGCAACATGACCGGACCCAGCGTCAGCTCGGTGTCGCGCCGGGGCTCCTCCGCCTCAGGCTCTTCGTCGTCAAAGACTCCGCGCATACTCCGCCCTCTGGCTGACGGTATTCTATCGAATTGGTCCGACATGAATGGAGCCGGTTGTGGTTAGCGGCGTCCCACCCTTGTCGAAATGACAAAAACGCGGCGAAGATGCGGCACCCACTTTAGCCGGTTCGTTCAAGGGGGGCCACTCCAACGCAATGCCATCACGATCTCTCCGCCGTCACGATGCCGTGCGTGCCGTTGATGTGGCCAACAAGCGCCCCGTTCGTATCCGCGAAGTAAAGCTGTTCCAGGCCGCGCGCATCCCTGTGATCGTTCATCAAAAAACCATAGTTTGAAAGAAAGGACTCCATCTGGCCTGGTTCCAGCCCAAAGTGCCACTGCTCATTCACTTTATCCACCGCCCGTGTGACCGCCGCTTCGCCGTAGGCCGTCCTGTCTCCTCGAAGTACCGATGCACGCACATAGTCGAAGACGACAAGGCTTCCCTTGCCGCCAAGCGTCTCAAGTGTTCAAAAGGTTGAGTCGACCGATGCGGGCAATAGATACATCAAAACCTCTTCGAGGATGAAAAGACAGCGTTTCCCGCCGCGAAATCCGAATTGACTCAGTTTTTCGGGAATGGACTGCTTATCGAAGTCAATGGCAACAAACTTCAGGTTGGGTGGAACCGCCAGTCCGCGCTGTCGATACCGTTCAATTTTCGCGGCTTGTGTGATCGTAACGTCGAGTTCGAACACCTGCGTGCTTCCCAATTCAGACTGGAAACGCACTGCACGTGTGTCGAAACCCGCACCAAAAAGAACGATTTGCTCAAAGCGATCGTCGAGAGCCCTTTGGAATGCCGCATCCATGTACCTGGTCCGCGCAATGACGTACTCATACATTCCTCTCGCGGCAAGGCAGCGCCGGAAGACAGCCCTGCCGATTCGCGTGCGCAGAAGCGTCAGGACTGGCGAGGGAATCAGTTTCGTGGCAATAAAGTCATCACTTCGGTAGTACGGATCATCCTCCAGCGACGAGGCCGCACGAGACATGCATGTCCACTGCGCTGTGCGCGAGGTCATGGTGTGAATGCGTTTTACATCTGACTTGCTTTTCATGACGTCGGATCCTTCGGGTTCGACAGAAGGATGTCTTGCGCGTAACGGAAAGTTGTTTGCTTGGTGTGTAAGAAATCCAGTGCCCCGTGTGCCCAGGTCCGAAAATCCGGACGCGGGCACCCAACAATTGAGATGCATTTAGCGGGGCCAACCCGGCTAACTCCGCTTACTTCTTTTCCGCGTCACCCTTGGCCGGGATCGACACGTTCAGTTTGTTCAACAGCGTCATCAGCTCCATGGGCAGCGGGAAGACGATGGTGGTGTTCTTCTCCACGCCGATCTCGGTGAGGGTTTGCAGGTAGCGCAACTGCAGGGTCATGGGCTGCGTGGCCAGCAGGGTCGCGGCGTCCACCAGCTTTTGCGCGGCGTTGAACTCGCCCTCGGCGTGGATGATCTTGGAGCGCTTTTCGCGTTCCGCCTCGGCCTGCTTGGCCATGGCGCGCTGCATCTGATCGGGCAGGTCGACTTGCTTGACCTCGACCGAAATCACCTTCACGCCAAACGGCTCGGTGCGCTGGTCCATGATGGACTGGATACGCAGGTTCAGCTTGTCGCGATGGCTGAGCAGTTCATCCAGCTCCACCTCGCCCAGCACCGTGCGCAGCGTAGTCTGCGCAAGTTGCGAGGTCTGGTAAACGTAGTTGGCCACCTTGATGGCGGCGTCGTTGGGGTTGACCACGTAGAGCGTGACCACGGCGTTCACCTTGATGGTGACGTTGTCGCGGGTAATCACGTCCTGGGGCGGAACCTCCAGCACATCCTGGCGCAGGGAGATGCGCACCATCTGTTGTATAGGCCTGAAGACAAAGATGATGCCCGGCCCGTAGGGCTCTGGCGAGACGCGGCCCAGGGTGAAGATCACTCCGCGCTCATACTCGCGGAGAATCTTGATGCAGTTGAGCACATAGAGGACGACGATGGCGCCGATGATCAGAATCGCGGTCAAGAAATCAGGCATTGGAATTCCCTCACTTACGACGGATTG
>JBEKZR010000063.1:0-13241 GCA_049509715.1 Occallatibacter sp.
TGCGGTATTGGCTGGCGATGCCCAGAATCTCGGCCTGCGATGCGTAGCGATCCTTGGACTGGAAAAGACCGTAGGCCCATTGCGGAAACAGCGGTGCGTGGCCGGTCATCGACCGGTATTCATGGATGATCCGGTCCATCGCCGGGCCGTAGAGCACGTAGTAGTCCACCTGGTCGCCGGCCATCGATTCAAAGTCCAGATCCAGCGGGAAACGGTTGTCCACATAGGTAAAGGAGGCGGTGTTCCAGAGGATTCCGTAGCCCTTGCTGGAGATCAGCAGCGGGATGGCCACATCGGTGTTGTTCTGCCCCAGTTCCAGCGTGCTGCCCCGATAGTTGAACAGCCCGCTCTGGTGTTGGCCAAGCCCGTAGATGGCCTCGGTCGCATCGGCCGAGAACCGCTCCTTGATCTGGTAGAGCGCTGTCGATGGCACTGGAATATAGGTGCGCGGCAGGTTCCAGTTCTCCTTGAGCAGCGTCTCTCCCTCAGCAGTCTTGAAGCTCAGGCCGCCCGTCCGTGCGGACAGGGTGATGGTCAGGCGGGAGGTCGCGAGCGTGGTCAGGTCGCCGGACTGGCTGAACTGGAATGCCGATCCGGGACAAGACTCCGCCCGGTCCAGCATCCATGGCCGCTGCGCTGTCGAAGCAGGCGCCTCAACAGGCCTGGCGACTACGTGTATCAGCGAATCGCCGCAGACCGTCACTTCCAGCACTTCACGGTCGTTGTGCGCGGTCAACCCGGTGGGCGACTTCGCAGCCTGCATCGCAGCGGGGCGAGGAACCTCTCCGGTGAAATCCTGCCCCCGCGCGCTCGACGCGGGGACGGTGAGCAGACCAAGGCCTGCAAGAGCGAACTTAAGTACGAAAACGGAATTGCCGGTTCCAGCCAAGACGTACCTCCTACGATCAACCCAAAAAGAATGCCCAAGAAAAACGGCCCCCGCGCATGGCGGAGGCCGTTGGTGTGTGCGCGGACAACCGCCCTTTACTTCATGTTGCCGCTTGAATCCAATGTGATGCCGCCAGGGGTCTTTTCCTTCTTCTCTTCGTTGGCCTTGCGTGTGCCCATCGCCTTGGTGCGCCAATCCTCTGCCGCTGCGATATCTGCCTTGACCGTGGCCTCGTCGCCGTAGTCCACATCCGCCTTGCGCCGGTAAATCAGGTTCAGGTAGGCCATCGCATCGTCATAATTGGGCCGGTTCGCCACTGCCTGGTTGAGGTATTGCAAGCCCTCTTCGACCAGCGGACCATTCTGCGCCTTGAGGGGCTCCATCACCTTCTTGGGCGCCTTGACATTACCCTCGCCGTCGTCGTTGATGCCCTCCGGCACCAGCGCCTTCAGCGCGTTCTCGTGCGCCTCTGTCCAGTCGATCACGCCTATGGTGTAGGCGGCCTCGGGATCCTTCGGATCCACGGCCAGAACCTTCTTCTGCCACGTCCTGGCTTCATCCAGCTTCTTGACGCTGAAGTAAATGCCCGCAATCTGCTTCAGGCTGTTCACATCGTTCGGGTCCTTGTCCAGAACTTCCTGGAAGATGCTGATCGCCTGATCCGCAGTCCTCAGGTTGTCCGGCGTATCCGATCCGGGAACCACGTTCTGGGCCAGTGCTGTGGCCAGATAGCTCTTCGCCATGGGCAGGCCCGGATCGAGCTGCGTGGCCTTCTGGAAGTGTCCGATCGCCTCTTCATATCGGGTGCTCTTGTAAGCTTCCACTCCCTTGTTCAACTGGTCACGGGCTGCAAGGCGCTTGCACCCGCTCATGGAAAGCACCATGCTGGCCAAGGCAATCGCGAACACCGTAATTCGTGCGGGTCCCTTCATATTCGTATCCTTCTCCTTCAGGTCGCGCCTATCGATTGCGCGCCTGGAATTTCATAAAGCTGGCTGCGGGCGGGAGGTTCCGAAACCAGGATGCAAAAATTGTACTCCTGTTTCCGCCCCAATGAATCGCTGAACTGCCTGCGGGCGGAACCCATCAACCCTCGGATTGGCTGGGGCATTCCAACCACCACGGCCCCCTATTGCCAGCCTGAACTCTTGGCGTCGTCACGCCGATGCGATCCACACCCTCGCCCCTCGGCCGTGTCGATTGCCTCCGCAATTTCCCCCTCAAGGAAAACTGCGGCCAAACAGTCGGCTACTGGCCGGCCATAATCCTCGGCGTCATCAACCCGATGTGATCCACGTTCGCGGCGCGGCCGATATCGATGACCTCGGCCACAGAGGCGAAGTTCAGATTGTCGTCTCCCTTGACGAACATAATGCGCTCGGCGCGGTTGGCGTAGATCTCGGTCAGGCGGGGCAGCAGATCGCGCTTGTCCACGTCGGTTTCATTGATCTTGTACGCCGGGGGCGCGCCGGGGCGATGCAGAATCTGCACCACAATCGTGCGGTCGGTCGGCAGTTGCTTGGTCGGATCCTTGGGTGGCTGGGGAACCAGCGCATCCAGGCCCTTGGGCGTTACCGGCACGATGACCATGAAGATGATCAACAGCACCAGCAGGACGTCGATCATCGGCGTAACATTGATGTCGGATATGCTGCTGCCCGACGATCCCATTGTCATTGCCATGGCTTCAAACTCCTCGTTTCCTTGAAATCGTTAAATGGATAGTGCCAGAGCTAAGTTACTGGCCGGCCATAATCCTCG
Organism: Occallatibacter sp.; assembly: GCA_049509715.1. Classification (GTDB taxonomy): domain Bacteria; phylum Acidobacteriota; class Terriglobia; order Terriglobales; family Acidobacteriaceae; genus Telmatobacter. Next base: position 2,651 of record JBEKZR010000063.1, read on the forward strand.
GCGTCATCAATCCGATATGATCCACGTTTGCCGCGCGGCCGATATCGATGACCTCGGCTACGTAGGCAAAGTTTACATCATCGTCGCCCTTGACGAACATGACGCGCTCGGCGCGGTTGGCGTAGATCTCGGTCAATTTTGGCAGCAGATCGCGCTTGTCCACGTCGGTCTCGTTGATCTTGTATACCGGGGTCGCGCCGGACCGGTGGAGAACCTGCACCACAATGGTGCGCTCTGGCGGCAGGTCAGTAGTCGGGTGCTTGGGCGGCTGGGGCACTAGCGCATCCAGGCCCTTGGGCGTTACCGGCACGATGACCATGAAGATAATCAGCAGCACAAGAAGAACGTCGATCATCGGCGTGACATTGATGTCGGATATGCTGCTGCCCGACGATCCCATTGTCATTGCCATGGCTTCAAACTCCTCGTTTCCTTGAAATCGTTAAATGGATAGTGCCAGAGCTAACTTACTCGCCGGACATAATCCTCGGCGTCATCAATCCGATATGATCCACTTTCGCGGCATAGCCAATATCGATGACCTCGGTCACAGCGGCGAGGTCCAGGTTGTCGTCGCCCTTCACGAACATAATGCGTTCGGCGCGGTTGGCATAAATCTCGGTCAACTTCGGCAGTAGATCATTCTTGTCCACGTCGGTCTCGTTGATCTTGTACGCCGGGGACGCGCCGGGGCGATTCAGAACCTGCACCACAATAGTGCGATCGGGCGGCGGAGTATTGTTGTCCTGATTCGCCGGTGGCTGCGGCACCATCGCATTCAGGCCCTTCGGCGTTACCGGCGTGACGACCATGAAGATGATCAACAGCACCAGCAGCACGTCGATCATTGGCGTAACATTGATGTCGGCCATGCTGCCGCCCGACGTTCCCATTGTCATCGCCATGGCTTCAAACTCCTCGTGCCCTCGAAAGAGGCAACGCAAGCGTAAAAAGTTATTCCCCGCCCGCGGGTGTGCCGGCTTCGCGCTTCTGCGTCAACAAGCCTACGTCTTCCACGCCCGCTGTGCGCACGGCGTCGATGGCGTCTTCAACCGCCCGGTACTGCGCGCGCGCATCTGCGCGAATGTAGATCGTCTTGCCCGGCTTGTCGGACAGCTTGTCGCGAACCCTGGCGCCAAGCTCGCTCGTGGCGATCTTGTCCTGCCCCAGAAACACGCGTCCGTCCCGCGTAATCGCCACCACTATGGCGTCTTCCTTGTCGGCGTCCGGCATGGCGATTGGGTTGTCCACCTTGGCCATATCGACGGCCACCTTCTGCTGGAGCATGGGGGTGATGACCATGAAGATGATCAACAGCACCAGCATCACGTCCACCATCGGGGTGACATTGATGTTGGCGTTGACCTTACTGCCTTCTCTGCGAACCGCGATTCCCATGGTTTGGGCTCCGTACCTCAAGAATTTTTATTCCGGATGGCTTCCGGAAACGCTTAGGAACCACCTGCCCGGCGCGAGCCCGAAACCGGCGGGCAGGAGACTACTTGTCTCCCGCCCCCCAAAGCTTCCCGCTCAGGCCGACAGCCGCCTCGCTTAGCGCTTATGGCCCTGCTTGATGAAGTAGTCGATCAGTTCGCTCGAGGAGTTGTCCATCTCCACGTCGAAAGCTTCGACACGTCCGGTGAAGTAGTTGAAGGCCATCACGGCGGGGATGGCCACCAGCAGGCCGAACGCCGTGGTCACCAGGGCTTCTGAAATACCGCCGGCGACAGCGCCGATGCCCGAGGTCTTCTGCGTGGCGATGGCGTCGAAGGCGTGCAGAATGCCGACCACGGTGCCGAACAGGCCGACGAAGGGAGCCGTGGCGCCGATGGTGGCCAGCACGGCAAGGCCTCTCTTCAGCTTGGCGTGGACGATGGCCTCAGCCCTCTCCAGCGCGCGGCCCGAGCTGGCAATGGCCTGCTCGGTGGGTGCGCCAGCGGAGGAGCGAAACTCCTGCAGGCCGGCCGTCACAACCTCGGCCAGGTGGGACTTCTTGTTGCGATCGGCGATCTTGATCGCTTCTTCCAGCTTGCTATCCTTCAGCGCGCCGGCAACCTTGGGCGCAAACTCGCGCGATTGCTTGCGGGCAGCATTGAAGTATAGGTAACGGTCGATCATGACGGCCAGCGACCAGATCGACTCGATGAAAAGGATGATGGCCACGGAGCGGGCCATCCATGCCATGTGGTCCCACAGGCCTATGGGGCTGAAGCTGACTGTCTGCTCTTCCTGGAACAGCGCCAGGCTGCTGACCATGTGCGAAGCGTAATGTGCGAGTTGAGCGAGAATCACTGAATCGTTCCTCCTAAGGAGTTTCTTGTGAACTGCGATCCGCCGCGGCGGATGGTGGCTGGGAATGCGGCTCTTTCCGGATGCGCATTCGGGTCAAAAGCGAAGCTCCTTCCCAAAACCGCGGGAAGGAGCCAGAGAATTCATCATCCGCCTAAGGTGAAGACAACGTTCACCGTGGTTTCCACCTCCACCGGCTCGTTGTTGAGCAGGTAGGGCCTGTACCGCCAGGACCTTACGGCATCCAGAGCCGATTGCTGCAACATTTGCGGCCCGCTGATGACGCGCAGATTTTCGATCGTTCCCGTCTTGGATATGGTGGCCTGCAGCACTACCGTGCCGGAGACCCGGGCGGCCTTGGCAATCGGCGGATACACGGGAATCGTCTTCTGAAGCAACATGCCCGCAGCCACGCCGCCAGAGATGTTCACCTTCTTGGGAGGCGCAACCTGCACCTTGGGGCCAGACTGCCCACCGAAAATGCTGCCCATAACGCCGCTCGAGCTGCCGCCCAGGCCTTCCATGCCCTCAACGCCAAACGTGCTGGGCGGCGCTTCCCTCTCGGTAACCATCTTGATGTCGTGCGGAATCCGCGTGGGAGCCGTCAGCTGATTGTTCATCATCTCCGACTGCACATGAACCACATGCACGGCCTCCGGCGGAGGCGGAGGAGGCGGTGGGGGAGGCGGTGGGGGCGGGAGAGTCAGCGCCGTCAGCATCGCATTATGAGGCAACGCCTCAGGATAGATCAGCGGAATAAGAATCAGCAGACCCAGAATCGAACCGTTGATGATGCCTGTGAACACCATCCAACGGCCGCTCTTGGTCTTGATCCTGCCTCCGGATTCAAACGTGGAATCTTCAAACATGGCCAGCCTCGAAATCGGGTGTTGGTTACCTCTAATTAGACACCGAGAGAACTTCAAATGTTCCCCAGCATCCAAACCGGACCGCAAATGCGCACTCTCACTCTATCAGAACAAAGCCTCACATGAAAACCTGCTGCAAAACCGGTGCAACTCCGACGCGAATTTCCTTACAGTTTGGCGCGTTTCGCGGCCGGCAAAACCGTTACTTTACCCCTCTTCGCCCGCCATTCCTGCCAGGCCACAAGCATCGGCGCGGCTATGGCGATGGAAGAATAGGTACCGATAAGAATACCAACCACCAGCGCGAACGAAAAGCCATTCAACACCTGGCCGCCAAAGATGTACAACGACAGCACTGTCAGGAAGGTAAGACCCGAGGTCAGCACCGTCCGGCTCAGCGTCTGGTTGATGCTGCGGTTCACCACGTCCGGCAGCGACTCCCGGCGGCTCAGGCGCAGATTCTCCCGTATCCGGTCGAACACGACAATCGTGTCGTTCATCGAGTAGCCCACCAGCGTCAGAATGGCCGCGATCACCGTCAGGCTGATCTCCTTGTTCAGCAGCGCGAAGGCGCCGACGGTGATCAGCGTGTCGTGGAAGCAGGCAACGACCGCCGCTACGCCGTAGATCAACTGGAAGCGGAACCAGAGATAGACTAGCATGCCCAGCATCGAGTAGAGCGTGGCCAACAGAGCTTGCTTCTCAAGCTGCTTGCCCACCGTGGGACCCACCACCTGCACGTTGCGCACGTTGCGGGGGCCGATGTTGCTGTCGTAGTGCGAACGCAGCGCATCCATAATCTGCTGGCGGCCGGCATCCAGCGAACTCTCGTTCTGCTGCTCCGGCAGGCTGATGAGCACCTCGTTGTTGCTGGCCACGTCGTAGGTCACGATGCTGGCGTCCCGGATGCCCGCCGCCGCCATGGCTTGGCGAATCCGGTTAGTATCCGGGGTCTGGTCAAACTGCATCTGCACCTGCGTGCCGCCCTTGAAGTCCACGCCCAGCGGAACCGGGCTGTGAATGCTGCGCATGTGCATGCCCATCGAGACGATGCCGGCCACGCTGAAGATCATAGAAAAGGCGAGGAAGTACCACTTCAGCCTCAGCCAGTCCACATTCACGCCGCGAAAAAACTCCACTTTTTTCTCCTAGCTCTTAGTTTCTAGCTCTTAGCTTCTAGCTCTTTTCTCGCGCCAGTCTGGCTCTTCGGTTTCCCACTGAAGGGCTAGAGGCTAGCAGCTAGAAGCTGTCGTTCAGATCGACACCAGTTCGCCTGGCTTCATCCTGTTTAAATGGGCATCGAAGATGACCCGCGAAACGAAGACCGCCGTAAACAGGTTGGCAATCAGGCCGACGGTCAGGGTGGTCGCAAAGCCCTTTACCGGGCCGGTACCGAACAGGAACAGGATGGCCGCCGAGACGATGGTGGTCACGTGAGTATCGACAATGGTGACCCAGGCGTGGGCAAAGCCCTGATCCACGGCCGCCGAGGGCGCCTTGCCGGCCCGCACCTCCTCCCGGATGCGCTCGAAGATCAGCACATTCGAGTCCACGCCCATGCCGATGGTCAGAATCACTCCGGCGATGCCGGGCAGGGTAAGTGTAGCCCCGAAAGCGCCCATGAAGCCCAGCAGAATCACCAGGTTCAGAACCAGAGCCAGGTCGGCGTTGACGCCCGAGCCGCGGTAATAGAAGAGCATGAAGGCCATGACCACCAATATGCCCACAATGGCCGCCTTAACGCCCTTGCGGATGGAGTCCGCCCCCAGAGACGCGCCCACGGTGCGGTCCTCGAGATAGTTCAGTGAGGCCGGCAGCGCGCCGGTGCGCAGCATCTTGGAGAGGATGAGGACTTCGTCCGGGCTAAAGGCGCCGCGGATTTCGCCCGAGTCGCGGATGGCGTTCTCGATGTTGGCCACTTCCTTCACCCGGCCGCCCATTACCACCGCCATGCTGGTGTTGACGTTCTTGCTGGTGTACTCGTAGAAGCGGTCGCCGGCCTCATTGGTCAGCGTGAAACGGACGTTGCGCTGGCCGGTGTTGGAGTCCGTACCCGGATCGGCGGAGCGAAAGTCGCTGCCGGCCACCACGGAGACCCGGCGCAGCACATAGACGCTGTCCGCGTCGGAGCCGGTGGCCAGCGCGCCGGAGCCATGCACCAGCTCTTCGTCGGCGGGTAGCGCGCCACCCACGCTGGCCAGCGCCGACTGCTCGTCCTTGTAGGGACCGCCGATCACGGCATGAACCTCCAGCCGGGCCGTGGATTGGATGATGTTCTTGACCCTGTCCAGGTCGTCGATGCCGGGCAACTCGACCAGAATCTGGTAGTCGCCCAGGCCGTACTTGTCAATCTTCGGCTCGCTCACGCCCAGTGTGTCCACACGGTCGCGAATGGACTCGATGGCCTGCTCGACGGTTTTATCCTTGAGAGCCGTCTCCACCATCGGCCTCATGGTCAGCGTGAAGCTCAAGTCCGCCCCGCCGCCGGTCACGTCGTATTCGTTCGAGTACTTGGCCTCCAGCGCGGAGCGAACGTCGCTGGCCTTGCCGGGCGCCGTTCCTTCCACCCGGATCACCTCCGGCCTGGCCTCCGGATCGGGCTTGTAGACCTGCGAAAAGCTCAGGTTGGCTGTCTTCAGGTCCTGCTGAATGCGCCCCACCGTGTTGTCCGTTTCGGCGTTGACCGCTTCCTTGACCACCACCTGCAAAATGAGGTGAGCGCCTCCGCGCAGGTCCAATCCAAGGTGAATGCGCTTGGTCATGGCCTCGCCCAGATCCTTGGGGGTGAGCCCCGAAGGCACCCCGAAGATGCCGTAGACACAAATCGCCAGGACCACGACAATCAGGGCAATTTTGTTGTTGAGATTCTTCTTCATCGTCCCGTTTCTCTAGTTCGTTACAGTGGTCAGTGAGCAGGGATCAGAACCGCCCACTCTTGAATGTCCACTTTCCACTGTTCACTGTCCACTGCCTTTACGATCCCGTAGTCCCATCCGGCGTGATGACCGAGGCGATCGCGTTCTTGGCCACTTCCAGCTTGATGTTGTCCGGCGCCACGCGAATCACGATCACGTCGTCCTTGATGGAGAGAATGATGCCCCGGATACCGCCCGCGGTGGTCACCCGGTCGCCGGCCTTGATCTTCGAGAGCATCTCCAGCCATTGCTTTTGCCGCTTCTGCTGCGGACGGATCATCACCAGGTACAGCACTGGAATCAATAGTAAGGGCAGAAGCATCGGAAGACCGCTCCCGGCTCCTCCGGCGGGCGCTACCGCCAACAATGCGAAACTCGTCGCCACACTCATCCTTTGTCCGCCCTTGGCCGTTCGCCTCGGCGAATCGTTCAGGGCTCAGGCGCACCCGGCATTGGGCCGGTCGCCTGAAGAAATTTGTCTCCGGGAATGGTCCTGGCCGCTGATCGAATCCGGCTCACGCTCTGGCCAGACTCCGAGAAGAACGGCGCGGTTGCCGCGCGCCTGGAACTGCATTCCCATCCCACGCCCGCATCCACGCCTGCCACTCAACCGCCGTTTGCTTCCTGTTCGACACAGCTTCCCCTTGAAACCCAACCCAGACGCCCAAATCCGCACGCCCGAATTCGGATGTCGCGCGGTTCATTCGGTAATCGTTCCGGCCGGATTCCAAAAGAGTGCCTAATAGATAAGATACGCGCGGCCGGGGGCCTGTCAAGGCGCGCCAGCTTCAAGTGCCCCTCAGCCGGCCCACTATTTCGGCTTGGCTTGCGGGGCAGCCGCAGGCGTCTCTGGCTCCTCGCCCGCGTCTTCCACCAGCACCGCCGAGCCGGGAACAACATCGAAGCTCACCTGGTCCTTGCCCGATGGGTGAAACGTAATCCGCAGCGGCTCGCGCTGCCACTCCGCCGGGCCGCAGACAGGGTCGGGGTGGTTCTCGGCATCGAACGCAGCCAACTTCTTGGCCAGCACCGGCTTGCGCGCCTCCACCTGCGCCACCACGGCATACAAACTCTTCCCGCTGGCCGTCACGCCGCAATAGGCCCCGTAGTCGCGGAACCAGCTCACCTGGCTCACGCCGGGATCGTAGTGCGGCAGCTTGAGTGCAGTGATGTGGCCGGTCGCGCGGTCCACCAGCAGCCACGGGCCCCGCTGCCAAACCCAGGGGCTGGCCGCCCGGGCGGGCGCCGGCTTCGCGCTGGCAGATGTCTTGTCGCCGGTCACGGGCTGATCGCCGGTCACGGGCTGATCGCCGGTCTTGCCGCTGCTCGCGGAGCCTGTCCCGGGTTTGTCCCCCGGCCCCGGCTTGTCACTTGGCCCCGGTTTGTCATTGGGTCCGGGCTTGTCGCTGGGCAAAGTATCGTTCAGCCGGATCACCCGCCTGACCACGAAGCTCCGGTCGGTCACGTCGTGGGCGTCTCCAGTGGTCCACTCTTTCAGAACGCCGTCCACCAGCAGTGCGCGAATCTTCAACGAATCTTCGCCGGCAGCCGCGCCAGCCGGGTCGTCCACCTTCGAGTAAGCCACCTTCCGCGCCGCGCCCAGAACGACGGTATGCGCCTTGCGCGGCGCGGCATGTACCGGTGCGGCGGCAAGGAGAGCCGCCAGGACCACAACCCAGAACCTTGCGCCCTTACTCATGACGATTGCTCCTAGTTTTTCGATTTGCGACCTCTTCTTTGCAGTTGAACAACTGTCATCGAAAAAGCACTATGGATTCGCCATCCAATATGGCGGACTTGGGTAGGCCATCCTGATCACACTGAATTGCATTTCCATCCTCTTCAGAATAAGGGAATCGCAGCAAGTCCGACTTGATTAGGGAAGGCCGATCTGCGATCACATACTGCCCTAAATAATTACTATTCTCAATAAATATGAGGCGCTGACTAAAATGGATAGCACGCCCCGGTGGATTTGTCTCTTCCCCAGTATAGTAGAAGACCTGGAGCATTGTCGCATTGCACTTCATAGCTCCAAGGCGAGTAAATGTAACCTTGACATTGCCATGCAACTGTCCAGTAAATCCTTGCTTGGAGAGAATATCCCTCAACGCTTTCGTATCCAACTTCTGTGCACCGGATGTTACTGTCAGCAGAATCATTAACAGCAATACGCGCATTAGATGAGTCCTCTGCAACATCTGGCTCGCCTCCTACTTGGACATTTGTGCGCTGGGTGCCCCATCCTTCGCGTTCTTTGCGAAGGGTGGGAAACCACGAACCTCAACCGGCGACCTGTTCCCTGTTCCCTATTCCCTGTTCCCTGCTTCTTCCACCGCCCGCGCCACTCTGAACGCCGTGCCCTCATTCAGATGCGCCGCCAGCACCTGCATCCCCACCGGCAAACCGGCTTTCGTCGTCCCGCAAGGCACCGTTACCCCGCAGATGCCCGCCAGACTCGCGGTGACCGTGTAGATATCGGCCAGATACATGGCCAGCGGATCGCCGGTCTTCTCACCGAGTTTGAACGCCGCCGTGGGCGCGGTCGGCGTCACAATCGCATCCACCTCGGCGAAGGCGCGCAGATACTCCTCGGCCAGCAGCCGCCGCACCTGCTGCGCCTTCAAATAATAGGCGTCGTAGTAGCCCGCACTGAGCGCGTACGTCCCCAGCAGAATCCGCCTCTTCACCTCCGCGCCGAAACCCTCGTCGCGGGAATGACTGTACATAGCGGACAGGGTCTCCGATGCAGCCGACCGGTAGCCGTAGCGCACGCCGTCAAAGCGGGCCAGGTTGGCGCTGGCCTCCGCCGTGGCGATCAGGTAATAGGTGGGGACGGCGTACTTGGTATGCGGCAGCGAAACCGTCTTGATCTCGCAACCGGCAGCCTTCAGCGCGGCAATGCCCTTCTCGATGGCCGCCCGCACCTCCGGGTCAAGCCCTTCGGCAAAGTACTCCGCCGGGACTCCGATGCGCAGGCCTACGGCTGGCTTGTCGCTCTCGGCGGCATAGTCGGGCACCGGCGCCGGGGAGCTGGTCGCATCCTTGGGATCGTGGCCGGCAATCACCCCCAGCAGCGTGGCGGCGTCCCGCACATTCGCCGCAAACGGACCCACGCGGTCCAGCGACGAGGCAAAGGCGATCAGTCCGTAGCGCGAGACCCGCCCGTAAGTGGGCAGCACGCCCACCACCCCGCAAAAGCTGGCCGGCTGGCGAATCGAGCCGCCCGTGTCGGAGCCCAGCGTGGCCACTGCCAGATTGGCCGCCACAGCCGCCGCCGATCCGCCGCTCGAGCCCCCCGGAACCCGCTCCGTGTCCACCGGATTGCGCACCGGCCCGTAGGCTGAGTTCTCGGTCGAGGAGCCCATGGCAAACTCGTCGCAGTTCAACTTGCCCAGCAGCACCGCGCCGGCCGCGTCCAGCCTGGCCACCGCCGTGGCGTCGTAAGGAGGGCGATAGCCTTCAAGAATCCTCGATCCCGCCGTGGCCGCAGCCCCGCGCATCACCAGCACGTCCTTGATGCCCACCGGAATCCCTGCCAGGGGGGGCAGCGGATCGCCCTTAGCGGCCAGCGCGTCCACCCGCTCCGCCTGCTCGAAGGCCCGCTCTTTGGTCAGGCTCAGGTAAACGTTCAGGCGCGGATTTACCTGCGCGATCCGGTCATAGTAGCCGGAAGCAAGGTCCGTGGCCTTGGTCGAGCCCGCCAGAATTCCGGCGCGCAATTGGGCCAGAGTTTTCGGCCTTTCTACAAAGGTTTCCGTCGTTTTGGCTTCGCTTGGCAATCGAACCTTCCTTGATCCGTCCCACTAAGGCCTGTCTTCAACACCGCGGACGCCCGCAGGCTTGGCCGCGAAGCGGCGTTTTGCCCACCGCAGGTGCCTATCGCTCAATCACCTTGGGCACCTTGAAGAAAACCTGGTCGGTCTCCGGCGCCTGCGCCAGCACCGTGGCCCTGTCCAGCGAGGCCAGCAGCGCATCGGCGCGCAGCCCGCCCGCGCCCACCGCATCCCTGAGCTCGCTCGGCAACTCGCTCACCTGGGCCAGCGGCGCCACCCCGGCCGTATCCAGCTCGTTCAGTTCGGCCACGTAGTCGAGAATGGCGTTCAGGTCGTGCAGCATGCGCGGGGTTTCCTCCGGCTTGAGCTCCAGATGCGCCAGCTCGGCCACGCGCTCCACGTCTTCCACGGTTACTTTGGCAGTCATCCCTTGCTTTTCCCCATCCCCGGCCTTACCACGGCTCCCCTTGCGGACACACTCCTGAGCAAAACCCGAAGATAGAGTATAGCCGGTCCCGGTTTACGCCCCCATGCTCGCCCCAGGCCCTCACTCCACCGTGAGCGTCAAATTCAAACTGTGCTGCACTCCGGCGGAAACCACGGTAACGGGAATCGTATAGGTTCCCGGCGGAGTTGCGTTTCCTCCCGAGCCGCCGCCCGAACCGCCCGAGCCGCCGCCTGAACCTGTGCAACTGGAGACGCCGCCCGCCAAAATCGCCAGCAATGCGGCCAACAGCAGAGT
>JBEKZR010000064.1:0-13016 GCA_049509715.1 Occallatibacter sp.
GACCCTGGCCAGGAGGGCCATGAGGTACAGGCCGCCAATGCCTACCACCAGCACAACAAAGATCTGGCCGAAGATCTGATTCAGGGAGAAGACCCACGAGACAGAACTCAGAATGGCCTTCCATGCCGACATGCCTGGGACGCCGAAAAGCCCGAAGAGGAGCGGGCCAACCCACTGCAACACGTACGCGCCGCAGATGCCGGAAATGACGATGGAGAGAGCTGCCCAAAGAGGCTTGCGATGATTCTTGTTGTAAAAACCGGCCGCGCTTCTGGCCCATTGCGTGAGAACAAAGACTCTGGAAAGCAGCAGCAGCGCAGCGGCGCATGCAAAGCCGATCAGCGGAGAAATGAGCAGCACCTTGAAGACCTTGGTGGCCTGTTCCCAGTCCACGCCGGAGGTGCCGCCGTGAACGTTCATCAACTGATTGGCGATGCCCACCCCGATGATGGACCCGATCATGGTGTGCGAACTTGATGCCGGCAGCCCGAACCACCAGGTGCTCAGGTTCCACAGGATGGCGGCCAGCAGCAGCGCGAAGACCATGGCAAACCCGGCCCCGGAACTGACTTGCAGAATCAGTTCCACCGGCAGCAGCGTGATGATCGAGAAGGCTACCGCGCCGGAGGAGACAAGCACGCCGGCCAGGTTGCACATCCCGGACCAGACCACGGCGATGTTGGGGTCCAGCGAATGGGTATAGATAACGGTGGCCACGGCGTTGGCCGTGTCGTGGAAGCCGTTGACGAACTCGAAGCCCAGGGCGATCAGCAGGGCCACGCCCAGAAGCGCATAGGGCCAATAGCTGGTGATGGCTATTTCGCCCAGATCCTTCGCGATGTGAAAGCCGATGAATCCAAGTCCTCCCGCCAGCGCCACCAGAATCACTGCGCCGCTGACCCACGCGGACGACTTTTTCATCTTGCGGTCGAGAAGCGATGCCCCAGCGGGCAAGGCATCAACTGTTGTTGCCAGATCGGCCATGCAAAGGCTCCGGAGAATGGGATGGATTTCGTGTCCAGGCAGCGGGGAGACGATAACCCCGGACAGACCATCAATATAGGAGCCAGATGAAAGGGAGATGAATTGTTGCCAGGAAGTGGAGGGATTAGGCCGGGACGCGCAGCCGGCGCGTCCCGCGCCCGTCAAGCGAGGCCTTAAGGCTTGTTGCTCTTGGTGTGCGTGATGGTGATCCTGGTCTTGCCGTCATACTCTGATGGCTTGGCGGTAATCGTCACCATGACGGATTCCTGCTTGCTGATGGCGAATGTCAGAATAGCCGCGTCGGCAGTGTCGAAGACTGCGAGCGTGCTGCCAAACTTGCCCTTGTAATAATCGACCACATGGTCCTTCGAGTCCGAAGTCAGGTATACGCCCGTCACCATCGAGCCGGTGGGCAAATCCATCTTCATGCCCCCACGCGTGCTCTGCGCGCCGGGATAGGGATCCGTGCCCAGCTCGGCTGCCGTGAAGTTCTCCGACGAGTTGGCGGAGAATGTGCCGCCGGGGGTGCTCATCGTCACCTGGCCGCCGTGGCCGTTCACATGGATGGCCCGGGAGATGCGCCAAGCTGTGAATCCAACGGCTCCCAGGCCGAGAATGCCCAGCCCCACCACGATGGCTACGATAATCAGAATGACCTTGACCGCGCTGCCTCCGGATTGGGCTGGTGCGGCGGTTGGCTGGCCGGTGATTGGTTGAGCAGGCGCCGCAACCGCGCCTCCGGTGGCGGCTGCCGCGCCACAGGACTTACAGAATTGCTCGTTGGCGGATAATGCAGCTCCGCATTTCGCGCAAAAGTTTGCCACGATGATCTCCTTGCCGTTGAGTTTTTGTCAGGAATTTCCAGTTAGCTCCCGGCTGCGAACCAATATACCTCACCATGCGCACGCCTGGTCCGAATTATTGCAACCGGAAGGCCCGGTTAGACAGGAAAGTCCGCCGCAAACCGCTCAGGAGATGGAACGGAAGAGCCAGAAGAGCAGGCCGGAGAGCAGCGCCGCGGCCGGCAGCGTAAAGACCCAGCCGGCGGCGATATTGCGAATCGTCGACAGGTGCAGACCGCTGTTATTAGCGGCCATGGTGCCGGCCACGCCCGAACTGAGCACATGCGTAGTGGAGACCGGCAGACCCCAGATGTTGGCTGCGAAGATGGTGGCCATGGCGACCAGTTCCGCGCTGGCGCCCTGCGCGTAGGCCAGGTGCTGCTTGCCGATCCGTTCGCCCACCGTCACCACAATGCGCTTCCATCCCACCATGGTCCCCAGCCCCAGCGCCAAGGCCACGGCCACTTTAACCCAGTTGGGGATGAACTTGGTGGCCTTGTCTACTTTGTCCTTATAGTTGGTGAGGGCGGCGTTTTCCGCGGCCGTAAAAGCCGGGTTGTGGTTCTTGACCATCAGCCGGAGCGCCTCGCTGGCCACGTACATGTCGTTGCGGACGTTGGCCTGATCCTGCGCCGGGACTGACTTGAAGACCTTGTAGAGAGACACTTCGTGGTTCAGGTCCTCCACCAGTTCCCGGAGCGCCAGAATCGTGTCCGGCTGAAGCTGCTGGGTGCGAATGTAATCGGTGACCTCGGCGCGGGCGTCGGGGCCCAGGATGCCGGCTTTGTCCACGTGCCGGTCCAGGATGTGCCCGGCCTGCTCTGAGGCGGCGATGAAGTCCTGAATGTCGTTGGCGGTGACGGCATGGTTGAGCGCATAAGCGGTGGGAACCGTGCCGATGAGGATCAGCATGATCAGGCCCATGCCCTTTTGTCCGTCGTTGGAGCCGTGCGAAAAGCTGACCCCGGTGCAGGTGAGCAGCAGAAGGGCGCGAATGGGCCACGGCGGCGGCTGCTTGCCTTTGGGCGCTTCGTAGAGCGCGGGGTACTTGAGGAGCCGCTTGGAGACCAGCATGAGCAGCGCCGCTGCGCAAAAACCTATCACCGGCGAGATCAGCAAAACCTTGAAGACCTTGATGGCCTGCTCCCAATCCACGCCGGAGGTGCCGCTGCGGAGGCTGAGCAACTGGTTGGCGATGCCCACGCCGATGATGGAGCCGACCATGGTGTGGGAACTCGACGCCGGCAGCCCGAACCACCACGTGCTCAGGTTCCAGACGATGGCCGCGATCAGCAGGGCGAAGATCATGGAGTAGCCCGCGCCCGAACTGACCTGAAGAATCAGTTCCACCGGCAGCAGGGTAATTATGGCGAAGGCCACCGTGCCGGAGGAGAAGAGCACGCCAGCCAGGTTGCAGATTCCCGACCAGACCACGGCGATGTTAGGCTCCAGCGAATGCGTGTAGATGACCGTGGCCACGGCGTTGGCGGTGTCGTGGAAGCCGTTCACAAATTCGAAGCCCAGTGCGATCAGCAAGGCCAGGGCCAGCAGCAGAAAAGGCCAAATGTTGCCGATGGCGATGTTCCCCAGGTCCTGGGAGATGTGGAAGCCGATGAACCCGAGGCCGCCCACTAGCGCCAGCAGAACGACCGCTGCGCTGACCCACGCGGATGTCTTATTCATCTTGCGGTCAAGGACCGAAGCGCTCGCGGGCATGATTTCAACCGCCGTAGCCAGGCCGGCCATCAGATTTCACCAAAGCGGCCGGAAAGATTCCGGTAGCGCCTGGGCCTCCATGGTTGAAACGCGACAAGGGAAGTACTCTGCAAATACAAAGGAGATGAACTGTGGCAGGAGAGAGAAGAGCCGGATAAATAGGCGTCCATAAAACCCCAACAACCGCATGATCGCGCTGTCGTTTGCCTGGAAAACCAATATGAAAGTAACCAGGCTGTAACAATTCTACATCGGGTAGGGGGTGGGTAAGAGGCGTATGCGTTCGAGCGGTGGAAATCTCGGCGAATGCGGGTCAGCGGATCAGGAATCCGCCAGCCCCAAAGTATTCAGCTAACTAGGGGTTATCTTGGCCCTTCTGTTGGAGTTCCGTCCAAACGCGGCCATGGCAATCATTGCCGGTTTTCGCCTTTTCTTCTATTTGATTATTTCTCTTCGCGCAGTTTCTGACCAACCAGCCGCCGAAACTGCTGAACCATCTGCCTACTTCCAGTCATCACGGACGTTCATCAAACCTCCGCTGATCACGGCGTCGAAGCCGGTGTGCTTCTTGATGAAGATCTCGGAGAAGGCGCGGTCCTGGCGAAGCAGGATGGCCTGGAGGCGGACCAGTTCGAGGAGGGCCAGGAACATGGCCACCAGTGCGCGCTCGGAGCGGGTGTGGCTGAGCAGGCGGCGGAGGGCCACGGGCTTGTCTTCCAGGGTGAGGCGGCGGGCGAGGAACTGGATCATCTGGCCCACGGTCACCGAGTCTTCGCTGACGTCGATGATGGGGCGCTTGCGGGCGCGCTCCAGGATGTCGCGGAAGATGCGGACCAGGTCGAGCGTGTCCGCGGCGATCTCGGGGGCGATTTCGGATTCGGCAACGTCATCGTCCACGAACTCGCGCGAGCCGGGGTTGGACCATGTGGCCGCCTCGAGCATCTGTTTCTGCTGCAGCATCTGGGCGGCGTTCTTGAAGCGCTCGTGCTCCAGCAGCCGCTCGACCAGCTCGCGGCGGGGATCCTCGGGGGCTTCGCCTGGGCCGGCGGGCGCGCGCGGCAGCAGCATCTTGCTCTTGATGTGGATGAGCAGCGAGGCGGTATAGATGAACTCGCCCGCCACGTCCACGTCGCTGGCCTTGAGCTGGTTCACATAGGCCAGGAACTGGGCGGTGATTTTGGCGATGGGAATGTCGTAGATGTCGATGTCCTGGCTGCGGATCAGGTTGAGCAGCAGGTCGAGGGGACCGTCATAGACCTGGCCCACGGAGACCGAGAAGGGCGAGAGTTCGGAGGCTTCGTCCCGCATCTTCTGCCTGGCCGCGAGTTTCGCCGCGGCCTTCTCATCGGACATCTGTCCTGCGGCAGGCTGGGAGATGAGCACCGCCGGGGCGGCTGGCTCCTGGCCTGGAGCGGCGGGTTGCCCCGCTGCCTGCTCGGCGCTCGGAACGGCGGGAGACTCACCCACCGGCTCAGCGGCAGGAACGGGCTCGGCCTCGGGCGCCGGTTCGGCGGCAGGAGTGGGCTCGGCGATGGTCACAGCTTCGACGAGGGGCTCCTTCTCGGCCTCTTGCTGGGTGGCTGGTTCGGGGGTGGGCACAGGCTCAGGAGCGGTCTCCTGGACTGGGACTGGGACCGGGACAGGTGGAATGGCGTGTTCCGGGGCCGCGGTAGAGGCCGATTCTACGACCGGTGCGGCGGCTGCCACTGAGATCACTTCGATTGCATTGTCAGACTCGGCAACGGGCGCAGGGGCGGATTCGGCCGCTCGAATAGCTTCGGCGGCGATGGTCTCCGGATTGGCGGCGTGATCGGTCAATGCTGTTTCAACTCCCAGGGATGGCTCAAGCCCTTCCGGAAAACTCTCCTCATTCAAGGGTACGGGCTGCGCGGGCCGGGGGAAAAGGCCGAATCCTGAGCGAATTCCGCCCAAAGCGTAAATCAGGGCCTTTCGCCACCACGGAACCGTCTTTTCGAGCATTTGCATTCCCCCGGCGGTTCAGCCCGCATTCGGTCTGCCGGTCTTCTGGCACGGGCGGGCTCATTTTGCCGGCGCCATGCTTGGGGACATCCGCGCCCCCTTTCAACCACGCGCCTCTCCACTGGGCGCAAGACTGTGTTTACCGGCTGGTTTAAGTCATCTGCATGGCGGCTCGCACCTGCCGCATAGTCTCCTCGGCGCGGGCGCGGGCGCGGTTTGAGCCATCTTCAAGAATCTCGATTGCCTGCGATTCAGAAAAGCTGGCGCGGCGGGCCTGGATGGGCTCGAGCACCTGCACCAGGGCGTCGGCGGCCCAGCCTTTGCATTCGATGCAGCCGATGCCGGCCGAACGGCAGCCTTCATAAACTTTGGCCAGTGTCTCCGGCGTCGAGAAAACCTTGTGCAGGTCGCCTGCCGGGCACTTGTCGGGGTCGCCTTTGTCGGTGCGGCGGATTCGCGCCGGGTCGGTGACCATGGTCTTGAGCTTCTGGCGCACCACCGGCTCGGGGTCCGTCATCAGGATGGTGTTGCCGTAGCTCTTCGACATCTTGCGGCCATCGGTTCCGGGCAGCTTGGGCGAGGGAGTGAGCAAGGATTTGGGCTCGGGGAGGATTACCTTTGTCTCCCGCAGATTCTCGGGGGGTGGTTGGGCTCCTTCGCCACCCCATGTAACCATCGTAAATGCCAATGACGCTCCAGAATCGCCACGGAATACGGAGTGGGTACCCGGAGTTCCATAGAGAAAATTGAAGCGCCGCGCAATCTCGCGGGTCAGCTCCACATGCGCCTGCTGATCCTGCCCGACAGGCACAAAATCGGGCCGGTAGAGCAAGATGTCGGACGCCATCAGCACCGGGTAACCCAGGAATCCGTATGTGGTCAGGTCCTTGTTGGCGAGGTTCTCCTGCATCTCCTTGTAGCTGGGCACGCGCTCCAGCCAGCCTACCGGCGTGATCATGCCTAGCAGCAGGTTGAGTTCCGCGTGCTGCAGGACCTTGCTCTGCAAAAAGATCACGCTCTTGGCCGGATCGAGGCCGGCGGCCAGGTAGTCGAGCATCACGTCCAGGGTGTTGGGCGCGATCTGCGAGGTGTCGGCGTAATCCGTGGTCAGCGCGTGCCAGTCGGCGATGAAGAAGTAGCACTCGTAGTGGTCTTGCAGCTTGACCCAGTTGGCCAGGGCGCCCATGTAGTTGCCCAGGTGAAGCTTGCCGGTGGGGCGCATGCCGCTCAGGACGCGGGGACGGGACGATGAGGTTGCGGGCTCAGGCATTTTGCTTTTCGATTCCCTGAAATAGTGTCTCGATTGATTCTAGCGGGTTCTGGAGCTTTTATCCCTGCCAGCTATAGCGGTTCCACAATTGTTGTACCCCGAAACCACTGCCCTCCAGTGGCATTTTCCTCAAGAAAATGCCACCTCGCACGATGAAAAAAGGGCACGTGAATTGTGGAACCGCTCTAAATATGAGTCAAGGCCCAGTAGACCAATCCCAGCGATGGCCTCAGCAGCGCCATCAGGATGTACCGGCCCACGAAGATCATGAGCAGGTAGCTGATCCAGATGTTCATCCGGTCGTAGACCTGCACGGCGTTGTAGGGCAGCATATTGCGCGCCACTCGGCTGCCGTCCAGCGGCGGAATCGGGAGAAGGTTGAAAAAGCAGAGCGAGAGGTTGATCAGAATGGCCAGGGTGCATAGCAGAACCAGTGCTTCCAGGGCGGAAGGCGCGCCCATGGCAAGGCCGCCCTGGAAAGCAGAGAGAACGAGCAGGCGCCCATTGGGGACCGCGACACAGATGACGGCCAGCACCATAAAGGCAATCAGCACAAGCAGCAGATTGGAAACCGGGCCGGCCAGAGTGGTCAGGTTGTCGTCGCGGACGATTTTGCGGAAGTTGCGCGTGATGACCGGAGTGGGTTTCGCCCAGCCCACCAGCATCCCGCTGAAAAAGTTGAGCCCGAAGAAGGGGCCGAAGATGATCAGCGCGGGAAACAGCAGCGTCCCGACGGGGTCCACGTGGTACATGGGGTTGAGGGTGATGCGCCCTTGCAGGCGGGCCGTCTGGTCGCCCAGGCGCGAGGCCATCCAGGCGTGGGCGCACTCATGCACGCTGAGCGAAAAAAGCAGCAGAACGAACTCGAAGACGGCAATGACAAAGGCGCCAGATTGCAAACGATTACTCCACGGCTGGAAGACTCAGGTTAGCATGGAGGGACGTGAGGATTTGAGTCGAGCCGGGAACATGACGGCGGCGGGTGCTGTCTAAGGCTTTAGGGAATCCCAACAGTCTGCGCGAAAAAGGGGAGCAATCATGCGGGGATGGAAGGCGGGAACGTGTCTTTGCCTGGCGGTTTTTGGCCTGGCGCTGGCGGGATTCGCCCAGGACGATGAGGCGGCCCGGGCCAACGCCCTTTACAAAGCGGGAAAGCGGCCGGAGGCGCTGCCGCTCTATGAAGATTTGACCAAGGCTCATCCCAGCGAGCAGCTCTACTTTGAGCGGCTGGCCGACTGCCTGGGCGCCGAAGCCGTCCAGTTGAGCGATCCGGCCCAGATCAAGGCGGTCAGGATTCGGGAGCGTGATGCGGCCAAGCGGGCCGTGGAGTTGGGCGATACGGCCGAATTTGTGCGGCAGCTGGCCAATCTCGACCCGGATCAGCCGCTCTTTGCCGGCATCAATAGTCCCGGCAAGGCCCTGCTGGCGGAAGCGGAGAAGGCCTACACGGCAGGAGATTTTCCCACGGCCATGGCCAAATACACGGCTGCGGCGGAGGCCGATCCGCAGCTTTACGAGGCGCCGCTGTTCGCGGGCGACACTGCCTATGAGCAACAGGACCTCAATACCGCGGCCAAGTGGTTTGCGCGGGCGATTGCCGTCAATCCGGATCGTGAAACAGCCTACCGCTACTGGGGTGACGCGATTCTCAAGTATGGCAACGACCCGATGGCGGCCAGGGAGAAGTTCATTGACGCCATTGTGGCTGAACCCTACAACAAATTAGCTTGGCAAGGGATCCAGCAGTGGGCGCAGCTTGAGAAGGCTGTCATTCTGGCGCCGAAGATCGAACGCCCCGCCGGGCCAACAGTAGACCAGAAGAATCCCAACACCACCACGATTCAACTCGATCTAGGCTCGCTCGACGAAAAGAAAAATCCGGGCGGATTTGCCTGGATGATGTACTCCATGATGCGCGGCAGCTATCGCGGCGATCTCTTCAAGCAAAAGTTTCCCAATGAGAAGGAGTACCGGCACTCGCTCAAGGAGGAGGATGCGGCGTTGAGCATGGTGGTCTCCACCGTCGAAGGCAAAGTGGCGACGAACATGAAGGGACTGAAGACCAAGCCGAAGAACCTCGACGAAAGCCTGCGCAACCTGGTGGAACTGAACGATGCGGGGATGCTGGACTGCTGGATTCTCATCAGCGGGTCCGACGACGGCATCGCGCGGGATTACGACGGCTACCGCAAGGAACACCGGCAACTATTGCACGACTACCTAGAGAAGTTTGTGGTGCATGGCGGAGTGAATCCGGCGCAGTGAATGGGACGGAGTTCGTCCCTTCCCTCAAATGCGGTCGGCGGGGAAGCTGCCCACTGTTTCGCCGGGGGCGACGTGCTGGCCGGCCAGCACGATGGCGTGGCTGCCGATGCGCGCTCCGTCGCCGATCGCGGTGGGCATCAGCGTGACCTGATCGTAATTTTCCGGCGAGTGGCTGTGGGAGTAGATGCGGGCGAAGGAGCCGATAACGGCGTTGTTGCCGATGGCGATGCCGCCGCGGTCGTTGAGAAGGGCCCGCTGACGGATGGTGACCCCGTCTCCGATGGTGAGGTTGTAGCCGTAGGTAAGGTCGATGCCGTGGTAGAGTTTGACCCCGGCGCCCATGCGGGCAAAGATGTGGCGGCCCAACATCGAGCGGAAACGAATGCCCAGCCAGTGGTTGAGGCCTACGGGTGAGCGGTCGAACATCTGCCAGAACCAGAGCAGCGGTTTGCGCTCGTTGTAGAGTTCGCGGTCGGCGTCGGCAAAGTGCTCTGCCTCCAGGGTCACGTTGTCCGGGTCCAGAGACAGGCTCACGACGTTGCCGGGCAGTTCGGAGGTGAGGGTCAGGTTGAGCTTGCCGCCGTGAGGGTGTCCCAGGTAGAGCTGATAAAGCTGGTCGCGCACAATCCCCGCGCGAAGCTCCGGGGAGTGGTGCCGTGTGAACTCCTCATCGAGAAACTGTATCCATCGCCGGTAGACCTCTTCGGCCTCGGGCGCGGGATGCGGAACGCTGCTCGCAGTGGATGCCATACGCATTGGACAATACACCAAAGGGCCGGGATGCAGCGAGTGGGGGCATTCCGCGGTGGATTGCGCTGTACAGGAAAAACCCCGCTCAGGCTGGGCTTGAGCGGGGCTCCCATTTGCAGAAAAGCAGTTTATCTGCGTCCCTGGATGGTTTTCGGGTTTACGCCGGCCTTTTTCACGGCGCGTTTGGCGGCGATGGCGTTCATCTCCTTACCGATGTGGGATTGATTGATGCCGATCTGCAAGGCCAGGTTGATGATGTTGCTGGTGCCCCAGTAGAGAGCCAGTCCGGAGGGAAGGCTCCACAAAACAAAGCCCATCACGACAGGCATCATGAAGGCCATCATGCGGCGCTGTGCCGCGTCCATCCCCGGCGAGGGCGTAATGTACTGCGTGAAAAACATGGTGAGGATGATGAGAATGGGCAGGACGTGGCTCGGGTCGGCGACGGACAGGTCGGTGAGCCAGAACCAGTGGGCCTGGCGCAGTTCGACGGCGTTGCGCAGGACTTGATAGTAGGCGATGAAGAGCGGCATCTGCACCAGCATGGGCAGGCAGCTGCCGTACATATTGACGCCCTCGACCTTGTAGAGCTCCATCATCTCGGCGTTCATATTGGCCCGCTTGGGGTCGGTCGCCTTCAGATTCGCGTAGCGCTGCTTGATGGCATCCACTTTGGGCTGAATGCGCATCATCTTCAGCGACGATTTCAACATCATGAAGCGCGTGGGCAGCATGAGGAGGGTAAAGAGGCTGGTGACGATGATGATGGCCCAGCCCCAGTTGTAGGCGCCCGGACCAAGCAGGCCACGCAGGAAACGCAACGCCAGGTAGAGGGGCTTGGCAATAATGGTCATCCAGCCGAACTGTATGAGCGGTTCGAGCGACTGCCCGGTTGGCTTGCCGTCCGCGCCGGTGGCGTGAATGGTCTTGAGCAGGTCCAACTGCTTTGGACCGGCGTAGAGGCGCAGCCGGGTCGTGCCGCTGGCGTCGCCTACGGCCAGGCCGATCACATCGGCCGGCCTCTTCTGCGCGGTAGAGTTGGTCATGCTGCCGGGCATGTCGATGTCGATCGAGTTATGCAGCGTGACCAGGGTGGTGCGCTCGGGAGCGCCGGGCAGAAAGGCCGCGGCGAAGTAGAGGTCGGTGATGGCCGCGTACTCGTACGGCTGGTCGAGCGTGGCGTTGCCGCTGACCTTCTTGGCGGCGATCGAGTTCTGCTTGCCCTCCAGCGACCACGCGAAGAGCGAGGACGCGGAGATTGGCACCTGGCTCCGGGGCTGGGATGACGGGACAAACTCCTCCATGTCGCCGAGTCCCGCGGGCCACTGCACCAAAGCCCGTACCGGCTCGCCGTTGCGCTTGACTTCGGCCTCGACAGTGATCACATAGCTCGCATCGAAGCGGAAGGTCTTCACCACGTCCAGGCCGTTGGCCGCGTAGTGGAAGGTGAGGGCGTTGGTGGCCGGGACTTCCGCGTAGCCGGTGACCGAGGGTTGCGCGCCCGAGGCCGTGAGCTGATAGAGCGCCTTCTTGTTCAACTCCTCGTTGAGGGCCGGCTCGTAAGTAAAGAGCGAGAGCGGGAAGCCGAACTTTTCAGAGGCCTGGGGCTGCACCATATCCAGCGGCTTGCCTGCGGTGTCGCTGTACTTTTTCAGGATCCAGTGCTTGACCTGCGCGCCGCGATTGGTGAAAACGATCTTGTACTCTTCGTTTTCGACCGTGGTTTCTGTTTCGAGCGCGGCGGCGACGGTCGGTGTGGCCGGGGGAGCCTGCACGGAACCGGCGGCCGTCTGCGGCTGGGCTGGCTGGCCTGGGGTTGCGGGCTGCGAGGCCGTCTGCGCCGGCTGGGATTGAGATTGAGATTGGGATGCGGGCGCCGGCTCGGGCTGCTGCGGCTTGAAAAAGTACTGGTAGCCCAGGAGTACGACGAGCATCAGCAGGAAAAAGGCCATCATGGAGCGCATATCGCCGCCACTGCCGCCGCCGCTGCCGCCCGGCGCTTGAAGATTGGGATTGCGAATTTCGGGCAAAGGATACTTCCTGTCGATTAGAAAGGGCAGCCCGTCGGACCGCCGCTTCTACTATGGTAACGGTTCGTGGGGAAAAGGTCTTGGAATCGCGGCAGGCGGAACCTGATCGAGGCCTCCGCGGGCGAAAGGGTTGCAGCGCAGCAGCCTCCAGACCGCCAGCGCCGTGCCACGCAGGGGGCCGTGGGTGGCGATGGCGATGGAGGCATACTCCGAGCAGGTGGGCAGGTAGCGGCAGCCGCCGCCGGGGTTGAGCGAGTGCAGGGCAGGCGAGAGCCAGCGCCGGTAAAAGACGAGAGTGGCGAGCAACAGGCGCGTCATAGTGCGGGCTTTGCGGAGGCGGGCTGGACTGAAATCGGGACCGCTATTTGCGCCGCCTCGGCATTTGCCTGCTGAAGGATACGCACAATCTCCGCTTCAAGTTTCTTGAAATCCATGGTCAGCACGCTGCGCCGGGGATGAAGGATGAGATCGCAACCCTGGGGCAGAAGATCCTTGTGGCGGCGCAGGGCCTCGCGCATGCGGCGCTTGATACGGTTGCGTTCATGGGCCTTGCCCAGCGCCTTGCCCGCAGTCAGGCCCACGCGCGGGCTAGCGGGCGAGTCAGCAGTTGGGCAAGCGGGCGATTGCGGGGCCAGGAACCAGCTCATGGAAGCGGATTGGCGCTTGCGGCCGGAGGCATAGGCGCGCTGATAGTCGGCGTGCTTCCGCAGGCGCGCGCCAACCAGAGATTGCCGGGGGGACTGGCGCGGAGCAGGCTTGAGAGGGGTGGTCATGGCGAAGCCGGAAGGAGTTTCCGCCGGAACGCTGCAGGAATGCGCCAGATTCCGGCTAAACCAGCAGCAGGCGAGGGTTAGTCGCGGAAGCCGGCGCTGACCGACACGCGCTTGCGGCCGATGGCGCGGCGGCGGCTCAGGACTGCTGCGCCGCTCTTGGTCTTCATGCGCGCGCGGAAGCCGTGCGTCTTCACGCGCTTGCGGCGATTGGGTTGAAATGTGCGCTTGGGCATAGTGACGCGTCCTGTTTCCTGTTGAGAAGCTGTGCCTCACGGCAAAATTCAAGTGTACCGCAGGTTGGGCCGGGAATCCAGCGCCAACTGTCTGCAGGCCGGAACTGCGCCGGGCCAGGCGTTTCCCGGTAGTGGTGCGGCCAGCGTCACAAAAGTGCGGGCAGAACTACTTT
>JBEKZR010000065.1:0-12864 GCA_049509715.1 Occallatibacter sp.
CTGTGGCTGGAGATGACCGAATCCGGCGTCATCAAGCCCGGCAAATGGGAAGAATCGAAATGCGCGCTGGTCTACGGCCAGATGACAGAGCCCCCCGGAGCTCGCCTGCGCGTGGCGTTGAGCGCTCTGACCGTGGCCGAGTACTTTCGCGACGTGGAAGGCTCCGACACGCTGCTCTTCATCGACAACATCTTCCGCTTTACGCAGGCCGGCTCCGAGGTTTCCACGCTGCTGGGCCGCATGCCCTCGGCCGTGGGCTACCAGCCCAACCTGGCCACCGAGATGGGCGAGCTGCAGGAGCGCATCACCTCCACCAGCAAGGGCTCTGTAACTTCGGTGCAGGCCGTCTACGTGCCGGCTGATGACTTGACCGACCCGGCTCCGGCCACCACCTTTGCCCACCTCGACGCGACTACCGTGCTGAGCCGCCCGCTTTCCGAAATCGGCATTTACCCGGCCGTCGATCCGCTGGCCTCCACATCGCGCATTTTGAGCGCGCGCATCGTGGGCCAGGAGCACTACGACGTGGCCCAGGGCGTCAAGAAGATTCTGCAGCGGTACAAGGACTTGCAGGACATCATCGCCATTCTGGGCATCGACGAGCTCTCCGACGACGACAAGATCACCGTGGCCCGCGCCCGCAAGATTCAGAAGTTTCTCTCGCAGCCCTTCCACGTGGCCGAGCAGTTTACCGGCATTCCCGGCCGCTATGTGAAGATCGCCGACACGGTGCGCAGCTTCAAGGGCGTTCTCGACGGCAAGTACGATGACATACCCGAGCAGGCCTTCCACATGCAGGGCGCCATCGAGGATGTGCTGGAAACTGCCGAGAAGATGAAGGCGACGGTGTGAAAGCAGCCTCTAGCTTCTAGCCATTAGCTTTTAGCTTTTCGTGCTACGCGTAATTGATGGACTCAGTGCTTGCACAATGAGCTAAGAGCTAGAAGCTAAAGGCTGAAAGCTGGCGACTGAAAGGAGCCCATGGCAGACGAGACAAATCAACTCCGCGTCCGGCTGGTCACTCCCGAGCGCACGCTCTTCGAGCACGCGGCCTCGGCGGTCGAGTTGCCCGCCAAGAACGGGTACATAGAGGCGCTCTACGGGCACGCGCCGCTGGTGGCCGAATTGGGCGCGGGCGACGTAATCATCCACGGCGGGGCAGACGGCGAATCCGGCCCCAAATCCGGTGCTCCGGAGAGTGTGACTCACTACAACGTCAGTTGGGGTTTTGCCGAGGTTCTGCCCGACAGGGTCACCATCCTGGCCACCGACGCGCTGAAGCCCGAGGAGATCGACGTGCCCCGCGCCCAGCAGCAACTGGAGCGCGGCCACAAGCAATGGGACGAGGCCGGCGACAGCGAAGACGCTTACACCGAGGCCCTCCGCGTCATCGCCGAAGCCGAAGCCAAGCTGGCCGCGGCGGCGGAAAAGCACTGAGGCTCATTCACTAATTGCTGCTCTGACTGAAACGGCCCTGCTCGCTCTAGCAGGGCCGTTCTGTATGTAAATGAGAAAGTGAAAATTGCCCGTTGTCTTTCTCTGAAAGTCTATAAATTTACGGTTTACAGGGCGTTATGATCGGATTCTTCAACACATGCCATCCCTTTGCATCCATGGGCGCCCAATCTGCGTCGTAGCACGCGCCTCGGCGATACTTTCCATTCTTGAAGCGATAGACTTCCAAGGTTTTCTCTGAGGCGGAATCATGGAAGCCGAGAACCAAATCGTGATACCCGTTAGTTACCGTTGGCTGCACGGTAAATATCTGGAAGTTCCACCCGTCCCCGCCCAGGATGAGTTTGTAGCCGTTATCCGATTTTGAGAACACCCAGAAGGGGCAGTTGCCCGTGGCGCCGCAACCCGCTTGCACACCCCACGCCTGAGCAATTACCTCGGGCATCCCGTCCTCATTCATGTCAATGAACTTTACGCGGGTGTCTGCCGCAACAGTCCGCAGCTCCTTCTCTGATTGGATTCCCAAATCGGCCATGTTGGGTCTGATTTGCGCGGCGATTGCCTTGATCAGCGCGGCTCGCTCTATAGGATCGAGCGTCTTCAACTCCTTAATCCTGTCTTCGGGGCCGAGTTCCTGCGCCTCGCTGGCTTTCCAGTGGAATGTTGGGCGGGGAGTCTTCGCGACAGGCACGGGCTGTTGTCCGCTCAACATAACGACCATCGAAGCTAAAAATGCCATTGCGAAGAATACGGATTTCATAGGAAGAATTCTACGCCCGTTACACACGCCCACCATTTGCAGCCTGCTAACAACTGATGTCTCTCCGCGCGTGTGCGGGGAATAGGCGCGCGTTACTCCGTGACTGTCGCGCCGTAGTTAGTTGGTTGCGGCGCCGTGCCTCGAAGCTGCGCGATAAAGAGCTGAACCTAGCTCAGAACCAGAGCTTTGCGGTCGCTATGCACCTCGTGCCCGCTGCCTTTGGCGATAATCCTGAGGCTATGGGTGGAGAGCTGCTTCTGCTCTTCCTGCATCTGGGCATAAAGAGGTTCGAGCTTGCGCATTTCGGGAGGCTCCCTGGGGTCTGCGCCCGTGACCGGATCGTGCGAGATGATCAGAATCGGCAGCGCGCCGAATGAACCGCTATGCAGGGTCTCCGCGCTCGATGCGTCAAAATTGTTGTACTCGTTTACGAGCGCATCGAAATGGCTCCGGCATGAATCTTCGCCGAGCTCCCTGGCGGCGCGAGCCTCCCAGCCGGCGACCGGCTTGCACATGCCCAACAGTCGGGGTATGCCCGCGCTGTAAGCCAACCGGGCGACCCGGATGATCAGTCCCATGTGCGAATTGTCCTGAGGACCGGTGACAGCCTCAGTGCGCTTGTCCTGATCGGGCGTCGAGCTATCCAGAAGAATGATGCCTTGCACATTGGCGGGATAACGCGTCATGTAATCCCGCACGTAGATTCCGCCCCAGGAGTGGGACAGCAGCACAATCGGGCCGGTAACACCAGCCTGCGTGAGCAGCTCATGCAGGTTGGCCGCTACGTGGTCGGCGTCGCCCGGGCCCGGCTGCGGCTCGCTCCAGCCCAGTCCCGCGTGGTCATAGGAGCAGACGCGGGTGATCCGCGCCAGGTCCGGCTGAAAGTTGCCCCAACCCAGCACCGGGGTTGAAACTCCAAAGCCCGCTTCCAGCACGATGGTTGGCGAGCCGCTCCCGGTGCAGTAGAGATGCATCTTATGGCCATTCACCTGATAGAAAGAGCCCGGAGCCGGATGGGTTGCCCAGAAGATCTGCATGGCAATCGCGTTATAGGCGCTGCTCAGGGCCAGGGTTGCCGCAACCAGAACGACGATGGAGAGAACGATGCGTTCGGCAACCTTCCTCCACATCCGGCAGGGCTTGGTGGAAAGCGAAATCATGCGGCGGACGCTCAGCCACACAATCAGAATTCCGGCCGTCAGAAAGATAGCCGGCATGACAACATAATCGAAAATCATCTACTTCCTCGTTCTTTCCGCTCGCAGCCTGTATCCGCGTAAAATATCGACGCGGGAATCCTAACACAGTCGCCTTCACTCAAGGGTGCGTTCAGAATCAGAGGAGAGCTACACGATTGCGGGGCAGATGACTGACGCCTCATCGTCCACGCAGCTATGAAGCCAGTTGCAGCCTGCTCAATACCGATGTATCTTCATGGGTGCGCAGAGGAACAAGCGCGAGCGCGCTTTCGACTGCGCCAAAAGGAAACTCCCAATGCAGCCTGCACATTCAGGTCGATGGATTCATTCCGCACGATGGCCTCTTCTTTTGGTTCTCCTGGCCATCGCCTTTCATCCACAAATGGCCTTCGCGGCTACCAAGGTGGTTACGGAGGCGGACAAGGGCGGGGATGTCCATCTGAAGACCGGCGACCAACTCGAAGTCCGCCTGAAAGCGGATCCCTCCACCGGGTACATGTGGTACGTCCATCTCAAGTCAACCCCGCTCCTGAAGATCGTTCGCCAGTCGGAGACCGAAGCCACCGAGCCCGGCGCCGGCCGGCCCATCGTCCAGGTTTTCACTTTTGAAGCCCGGCGCAGCGGGGAAGGGATTCTCCTGCTGCACTACGTCCGCTCCTGGGAAAAACCCGCTTCCGATGAAGAGCAATTCAACCTGCACGTCGTGATCGAGTAAGACTGCGGCGCAGTTGCGGCCCAAACGCAAGATGCCCCGCCAATCCCGCAAACCGCGCGGCGAAGGCGGGGCACCCACAAGGCGAAAACTAATTCAACTGCAGGCTGCCCTTACGGCGTCTGTTTCTTCTTCAAGACCACGACCGTACCGAGCTGGTTCAGGACGGCCTCAGTTACCTTTCCCGCAGCGTCGCGCTTGAACTCGATGGTGACGCCGACATAGTCGGCGAGCTGGAAGGTTGTGCCGCGCTTGGGATTGAGCTTGTAATCCGGCTGTCCGGGAACGCTGGCAATGAGTGAGTTTTCGCCGCGGAGAGATATTTTGATCGGCACCGGAGAGCCCTGAATCTCGTAGTCGCCGGCGAAGGGTTCGATGAAGCTGCGCTGGGTCAGTTGCCGGTCGGGCATGCGGGTGAAGACAATGTCCTTGACGTCAGGCTGAAGCGGCATGGAGATGCTGGAAATGTCGCCGTCCAAGTCGGTGATGAACATGACCTTCATCTTCTCGAATTGATCGAGCGGGTCGGCAGGCACCTGGAACTGATCGTAGTGATAGTGCTCCAGCTTTCTGCTTACCTTGTTCAGCGTCATCTTGAAGGCATCGCCGTCGGGCTCGATGGTGATGGTCCCGTAGCCGGGGTTGGAGTAGTCGCCGGCATAGTCTTTCAGGTCGTGCGAGGGGTGGGTTCCGAGTTTGCGCGAGGAGTAGCCCTTGTCCTTGGCTTCCTGTTCGGATTTCTTACCTCCCGTTTCAGCGGCCAGCATGCGCTGGTTCCACGGAACCTGATCGAGACCCAGCAGACGGTCATAAATGTTCATGGTGACGATTTCCGGCACCGGGTTGCCGTTGAGATTGGTCAGCACCACCACGCCGATTTTTTCGTTAGGCAGGAAGGCAAGGTTGGCGCTGAAGCCGTCGATGTTGCCGCCGTGCGAGACCTCTTTATGGCCCCGGTACGTGGAGATGAAGAAGCCCATTCCATAACTGCCTTCGCCGTTCTCCTTGTAGGCGGGCGCGCCCGGAATGGCCATCTGCGGGGTCTGCATCTGGACGGAGTTGTTTTCAGAGAGCAGCTGCTTGCCGTCCACCTTGCCGTGGTTCATGTGGAAGAGCAGATACTTGCTCATGTCGGTTACGTTGGAGTTGATTTCCCCGGCCGGGCCCATGGCGCAGCGGTTGGGGCATTGCTCGTCGAAGGGGATGCGCTTCAACTCGGCTTTCAGGTCGTTGCCCTTGCGATAAGGCGCGCCAAAATCGGCGCTGTTCTGGGTTTCGAGTTCGGAGAAGTTCGTGCCGGCCATGCCCAGCGGCTTGAAGACGCGCTGGGTAATGGCATCCTCCCAACTTGTGCCGTTCAACTGGCCGGCAATGTATCCGGCCGTCATGAACATCAGGTTGTTGTACTGGAAGGTGGTGCGCAGCGGCTTGCTGGGCTCCAGATATTGCAACCGGCTGAGGATGTCCTCGCGTGAATAGTCAGACGTGTACCAGATGAGATCGTGGCGCGGCAGACCCGTGCGATGGGTAATCAGGTCGCGGATGGTCACCTGCTCGGTCAGCTCCGGAGTGTACAGCTTGAAGGTGGGCAGATAGTCGCGAACCGGCTTGTCCCAGTCGACTTTGCCTTCGTCCATCTCCATGCCCAGGGTGGTCACGGTGAAGGATTTGGTGATGGAGCCGATGGCAAACAGGGTGTTGGGCGTGACCGGCAACTGCTTCTCCAGGTCGCGATAGCCGTAACCCTTGAGGAGGGTCACCTTGTCGCCCTGGATGACGGCCAGGGCCAGGCCCGGCACCTTCCAGTCCTTCATGGTCTGGGCGATGAACTCATCGAGCCCGTCCAGGCTGGGCTTGGCGGCCGGAGCCGCCGCGCTGGCGGCGGGTTGCGCGGGTGCGCGCTTGAAGTTGAGATCGAACGGCTGGCCCTGTGACCACGTGCCGTCGATCTCCGTCGCATCCTTGTTGACTGTGCCTTCATACGTGCCATGAACGGCATCGACGGTCAGGCTCAGCTTGGAATCCTTGAGGGTGACAGCGGTGACAGGGATGCCGTTGGCGCCCTGATCGACGCTGTCCAATGTTGCCGTGAGGCTGCCGTCCTTGGCCGCGGCGATGTGCAGAACCAGATGGAGTTGGGGCCCTGGGGTAATCAGCGTTCCCTGCCAATCCCCGGCAATTTGCGCTTGCGCGCCGCAGAGCGGCGAGAGAGCCAATGCGGAAAGCGCAACAAGGGCGAGGTTTTTCATGAACGTGCGTTTCATCCTTCTCCTAACCTGCGTGGAGGACAGTCTGAAGCGTTCTCCGCGCCATTGCAGTTGTTTGTTGAAGACAAGCATACAGACCAAGGCCGCGGTTCTTCCTCGTCGATGGCTGTACGCAGATCATGGTGGAATGGTTCCGTCTCTTCCCCTCTGAGAATTGCGGTTGCGATCGTCTCCGGCACCATGGAATCCTTACCCCATAAATCTCTTGGGTGGCATGGACATGAACGTCAGATTTCTCCGCGCCGTTCCAGTTGTTTGTAGAGCACAAGCGAATAGACCACGGGCGCAAGCCCCCCGGCCAACAGAGCGAACAGGGCCGCGAGATACAGGCCGGCGATAGAAAGCGCCAGGCCGAGCAACCCGGCTGCCACAGTGATCCTGGCTGCGAAGCGATGCGTGTCATTCCAGACGCGCTCGCTGGCCAGGGTCCACGGTGTCCTGACTCCAATATAGAAATTCCGGCGCACCTTGCCCAACAAGTTGCCGAATAGAATGATGAAGAGGCAGACTCCGCAGAGAACGGCCCGGCCCATGTCGATCGCGCGCCCGCAATCAGCCCAGAGCATGACGGCATAACTGTAAGTCATGATGCCGAAAAACAGCAGCATCACCTGATGATAGGTGGACCAGAAGGCATCCATCTGGAAGCGCTTTGGCGAGAGCCAGGGGAAGAGCCAGGTCAGCCCCATCACAGCGGCCATGAAGCCGGGACCAAAGAGGTAGAGCGTCCACTTGGGCCCGTAGCGGTCGGGCTCAAAGTGATAGTTCCAATGCAGGGGAACACTGGCCGGGAAGTGGGGATACAGGACCGCCGTGGCCGCCAGCGCCGCGGCAATCAGCAGGATTTCGAAGAGAAAAATCTTGCGCGTCATTATTGTTTCGCTCCTTTCCGTTTGCCGTCGTCGATCAAGCCCATGGCCCAGGCCATCAGATCCTCGACTACGGTGGTATTCAGCCCGTACCAGATCTGCTGGCCCTCGCGGCGGCTGGTAATCAGGTCGGCCTCCTTCAGCACGGCGAAGTGATGCGACATGGAGGGCTTGGTCATATCGAACCTTTCCGCCAGGTCCCCGGCCGTCCGCTCCCCCTGGCGCAGCAGGGCGAGGATCTCCCGCCGGGTGGGGTCGGCCAGCGCTTTGAATGTCTCATTGCTGCTCATGGCTGTTTAGACCGTCTCCTAATTAGACGATTGTCTAAATATAAACGTGAGGGAATTTCCTGTCAAGCACAAAATTCGCCAGCTTTTTGAAGGCTTCTCCGCGCACCCGGGTTGCAGAACGCACAAGGCCGCGGACCGGGCCACCTGGAGTCTACCGGCCCGCGTTGCCGCTAACTCCAGGTGCGGATGCCGATGACTCCCCAATATGCGAGGTAAACGGCGGTAATCAGCAGCGCCGAGGTGACGGCAATCGAAAACCAGCGGACGCTGCAGCGAATCTCCTTCTTCCGCGCCAGCCACAAAGCGGCGGCGCTGGCCAAAGAGGCCGCGGCAAAGATCAGCGAGGCGAGAAAAATGCCGAAGGACCAAATCGTCATGTGGCCCAGGCGCGCGAATATGTCGTTGCTGGAAGCGATAGAGAGCCCCACAAACGCCAGCAGGCTCAGCACGGCGATCAACGGCCACAGCCGCATGGCGCGCTCCGCGGGCCGGCGGCGCCGCTTGATGAGGCCGCCGAAGATCCAGAACGGCGCATACAGAAGGACAGCAATGAACGCCAGCAGGAACCAGGCAACCAGAGCGATTTCGGCGATGGCAAACCAGGTGGGGATGCGCTTCATGGTGCCGCCGATGTAGACAAATCGCCCCTCGGCGTTGGGCGTGAGCAGGGCCACGGTGGCGATCGGCTCAGGGTGGTCTTTCTTGGGTAGCAAGTAGCGGAATTGCTCGCCGCTGACGGGTGCAGCAGTGGGTTGATTGACGCCTCCGAGGCCGGAGAGCAGGAGGTTTCCGCCACCGAAGCTCACGCGTTGCAACCCGATCAAGCGCCCCAGAAACTGGGTAAACTGGATGCGCGGGGAGGCGGGCTCGTACCATCCCGCGTAATCCGCGGCATCGGCGGGCAGTGGAGCCGCGGCGGGCACCGGCGGCCTCTGGAGGGAACGGGTAACGTAGGCGCGGATCGCGTCGCCGATCTTGCCGAAGGCCTCGCCATTGCCGGAGTTAATGCTATAGGAATAGCCCACTCCATACTCCGGCATGTAGGCCATCTCCGTCAGTCCGCCATCCACGCCTCCATTGTGGCCGTGATATTCGAAGCCATCGTGAAAGCTGGGGTAATTGCTCAGGCCGTATCCCGCCTTAAGCCCCTGCTGCACCTCCCATGTGCGGGTCGGCGTCTCCATGCGATCGATGGAGGCCGCGGGCATGACCTGCATGCCGCCCACCGCGCCGCGATTCAGATAAAACTGGACGTAGGCCGCCATGTCTTTGGCCGAGGCGTTGATGGCGCCGGATGGACGCCCAATGATATTCCAGTAGGGATAGGGCGTCTTGCCGTCGGGATGATAGAGGGTGGTCAACTGGGGCGAGGGCTGTTCGAAATACGTGGCAGTCATCATGCCGATAGGCAAAAAGAGATTCTGTGTTACGTAATCCTCGAAGCGCCGGCCAGTGATCTTCTCCACAATGTAGGCGGCCACCGTAGGCCCGGCGTTGCAATACGACATGCGCGTTCCCGGCCGCCAGCGGGAGGTGCGCGAGTGGTGGTCATAGTCCAGGCCTTCGCGCTGCGTCATGCCCTTGGCGTCCTTGGCATACTCGCGCATGTGAATGTCGTCCCAGCCGGTGGTGTGTTCCAGCAGATCCACAACGCGCACCGGGTCGGTCGCCTCCCAACGATTCTCAAACCAGATTTCGGGCGCGAGTTCATGCACCGGGTCCTGAAGCGACAACTTGCCCTCATTCACGAGCTTGAGGATGGAGAGCGAAACAAAGCCCTTGGAGGTGGAACCGATGCGAAAGAGCGTCTCGTCGGTGGCGGCCTGATTCGCGGCCACGTTGGATTTGCCCAGCCCGGCAACCCATTCGGGACCATCCTTATGCACGATGGCGACAGACATGCCCGGCGTGTGCGTGTCGGCCAGAATCTTCTCCAGTTGCTGCCGAAGCTCCGCGATGGACTGCGCCGGCTTGGGCGTCTCGTCCTTCTTGACTTGAGCCGCGCCGGCCACTGCCGCCAGACACAAAACCAGCACCAAAAGGGTGAAATTCCTAACCTGCCAAGGCATCGAATTCTTCATTCGCGATCTCCTTCGACCGTTACTGTTGCCGTCAGTGATTGTATCGCCTGCCGGCGAACCTGAATCTTGCCCAGCGATTGAAATGTGACCTTTCACTGAAGCGAGTGGCTTTCCATCCACTACGTTCTATGCCGGTTCACAGTTCCCGTCTCTGCTGCCCCTGTGCAACCCGCCCGCGAATCGCATACAATTCCGGAAGAAAGAAAATGGCCAAAGCGACGAAGGAACGGATTTTCGAGGTTGCATGCCCGGATTGCGGGGCGATGCTCAAGGTGGATGGGGCGACCGGCCTGGTGGTGAGCCATACCCCGGCGCCGCGCAAGCGGATGTTTGAGGACCTGGAGACTGCGGCCAAGGCCATGCGGGAGCACGATGAGCGCAAGGAGTCGATCTTCCGCCAGTCGGTGGAGGCGGAGAAGAACAAGGAAGACCTCTTCGAGAAGAAGTTTGCCGAGGCCCTGCGCAAGGCCAAGGACGCTCCCGACACGAAGCCGCTGCGGGAGTTCGACCTGGATTGAATGCCGCGCCCTGGAATGCGCCATGAACTTTTCGGCGCATTTTCGCGGATATTTCCCACGGTCCGCAAATTCGAGCGATACTTGATACACCGTTCCCTCGACCCGGTGGCTACGGTCCGGGACGAAAGGAGAGAACATGGGAGTCATACCGCTTTCCCAACCAACGATCAGTTCTAATGCTGCGCGGAGCGACTCTGAGTGCGAGGCCAGGAATTTTGTCCGGGTCGCCGCGGCAGGAACCCTTCTTGCAGGCGGCATGTTGCTGCTCGCGGGCCAGCGACGCGCCGGATTGGTCGCGGCGGCTTCAGGCACGGCGCTGGCGCTGCTAGACCAGAAGGAGACGCTGCGCTCGTGGTGGAATCTGCTCCCCGGCTTTATCGATGACGTCCAACGGGTACTCGGCCAGGTGCAGGGCGGGGTGGAGGATATTGCCGCCAAGCGCGAGACGCTGCGACAGATTCTGGCGAAATAGGCGCGGACGGACCAGGGCCCCACTACCAGGTCCAAGCCCGGCCAGGAGGTCGCACACCTGCTCGAAGATGAGCCCCCTGGTGGGGAATTAAGGCGTGGTCAGGGTCAGAATCTCCGCTTCGGAAAGCATCTTCTAGCTCTTCCGCTCCACCAGGTAGCGGGCGACGGCTTTGAGGCCATCCGCCCGGCTGCCGTAGGGCGCGAGGGCCGCAAAGGCCTCTTCAATCAGCAGGGCGGCGTCGCGCTGGCTCTGCTCGATGCCGAAGACGGCCGGCCAAGTGGCTTTTTCGGTAGCCAGGTCCTTGCCCGCAGTCTTGCCCAGGTGCGCCGAATCCTCGGTCATGTCGAGCACGTCGTCCACAATCTGGAAGGCCAGGCCGGCCTTGCGGCCGAAGAGGTCCAGGCGGGCTACGTCGTCCGCGGCGGCCCCGGCGTAGACGCCGCCGGCCACCACGCTCACCCGGATCAGCGCGCCGGTCTTGGCGCGATGAATGGCCATCACCAGCTCCGGCGTGGGCTTTAGGTGTTCGCTTTCCAGGTCCAGCACCTGGCCGCCGATCATGCCCTCGACGGTGCCGACGGCGTTGGCGATGAGGCCGATGATCTGCACGGTAGCCGCCGCGGCCGAGTCCAGCCCGGCCAGCACCTCGAAGGCGCGGGTTTGCAGGGCATCGCCGGCCAGGATGGCGATGGCCTCGCCGAAGGCCACATGGCAGGTGGGCTTGCCGCGGCGCAGGTCGTCGTTGTCGAGAGCGGGCAGGTCGTCGTGGATGAGCGAGTAGGTGTGCAGCATCTCCAGGGCCGCGCCCAGCCGCTCGATGCCCTTGGGCAGCACCCCGGCGATCGTGACAGCGGCCTGGTAAGCCAGCAACGGACGCAGGCGCTTGCCGCCGGCAAAGACGGAGTGGCGCATGGCGCCATGAATCGAGGCCGGGACCGTCTCCACGCTGGGGAGCAACTCCTCCAGCGCCCGATCGGTCAGTTCCGCTGCCTCTTTCTTCAGCAATTTCACATCGACAGACATTGCACTCATGATACCCGAGGCCGGTTAAGCCTTCGCTCCAGCAAACACAGAGCGATGAGCGACAGGAGAGCCAGGCCGCTCAGCCAGCGACCAGCAATCACGTCGGCGGTGGTGGTCCAGTCCACGGCCAGGTCTACGGGGCCCTGTGGCACAGGCACGGCCATCAGGCCGTCTTTACGCTGGGCGAGTACGGCAGCGGGCCGCCCATTCACTTTCACCCGCCAGGCCGGGTAGCTGCGCAGGCGCAGAATCAGGGTGCCGGGGTGCGACGCGACCGCGGCGATCCGCAGATGCTCTGCCTGATTGTTGGTCGCGGCAAATGTGGCTTCGCAACTGCCCTGCGCGGCGCTCCAGGCGGGGATGGCTTCGTCCTCGTCCTGGCCGTCGGGAACCGTGCCCAACGCCGTCGCAGGATCACTGACCATGCAGGCGGCAGGAAGGCCGGTGGCGACCAGGGAGTTGTCGGCGCCCGGTGGCTCATACTCGCCAACGCCCGCAAAGCCATTGCCGGAGCGGTAGACGCCGGCCATGGCGGCGACGTTGTCCTCATCGTCGCAGACCTGGAAGAAGATCATTCCTGAGGCAACCGCGGCCGCCAGAAAGACCGCGGCGCATGTGGCCGCGACGGCTATGCGCCGCCAGCGCCGGGCAGTCAGGCTGGGCCAGACGGCCGCGGCGAAAAAGATGGCCATCGGCGCTTCCAGCGCTACCAGCCAACGCCAGGGAAACTGCAAAAACCGGAGCTTGGGCAGCAGATTCCAAACCGGCAGGGAGATGGGAAGCTGGAGAAAGAGAATCGCGAACGGGATCGCATAGAGGGGAATCCACCAGCAGCGTGGCCTGGACTGGTTTCCGGGGGGCAGGCTGCCGCACAGCCATGTGACCAGCATGCAGGCCAGGGCCAACGCAATCATGGTGACGGCGATGACCGAGACCTTATGCAATTCCACGTCATGCGGCTGCAGCAAGGGGTCGGCATGGTGGCCAAAGAGCCAACTGTTCTCGATCATTTCGGCGGGATCGTTGGTGGCCTGGCGAATATCGGTCCAGCGCTGCTCCCAGGCGGCGGGAACAAGATAAATAGCTGCCAGACCCATCCCCAGAACTGCGCCGGCCGCGGCGCGCACCACGGGCGCCCACGATCTTTCAAGCCAGGCCAGGGCCAACGCGACTGCGGCCAGTAGATAGCAGGCCATAATTCCCAGAGGCACGTTGCTG